>DAOVGE010000017.1 GCA_030672605.1 Methanosarcinales archaeon | reverse complement strand
CCTGCTCTGATTCCACCCACATCCTGCCGCCGTGCCTCTCCACAATCTTCTTGCAGACCGCAAGACCGATCCCGGTTCCTGAATACTCGTCCCTGCCGTGCAGCCGCTGGAATATCACAAAGATGCGCTCGAAGTATTCAGGCGCAATCCCGATGCCGTTATCAGCCAATGAGAAGAGCCATTCATCATCTCTTTGCTCTGCTGCGACATGAACACGCGGCGCATCCTCGCCATGGAACTTGATTGCGTTTTCGATTAAGTTTTGTAACAATTGACTAAGTTGCGAGGCATCTACATTTATGGTCGGCAGGGCATTATATGTAATCACCGCACCGGTATCCTCAATAGCTAATTTCAGATTGGCGAGTACCCGCTCAAGGACCTCTTCACAGTCGGTCGGTGTAAGCGGCTTGCCACGTGTACCCACACGAGAATAGGTCAGCAGGTCCTGGATCAGCGTTTGCATGCGGCTTGCGCCATCCACGGCAAAATCGATGAAATCATTGGCATCGGAGTCGAGCTTGCCAGCGTATCGCCGCGACAAAAGCTGCACATAAGAAGTGACCATGCGCAGCGGCTCCTGCAGGTCGTGTGATACAACGTACGCAAACTGCTCCAGGTCGGTATTCGAACGTTTCAGGTCTGCCAGGGTTCGCTTCAATTTCTCATCCGCCCGTTTGCGCTCGGTGATGTCACGGGCAATCGCCAGGAAGATTTTACTGCCATCAGTTTCGATGGCTTTCTCGGAGATCTCCACAGGTACGAGCGTCCCATCTTTCCTCTTATGGTTCACCTCAAAGACTGCTTCTTTCACCACCCCCTCCCGAATTTTCGTAAATGTTTCGTATCCTATCGGGTCTGCATCAACCTCCTTGTTGCTCATTTTTAACAGTTCTTCCCTACTATATCCAAGCGATAGGGAAGCCGCAGAATTGACATCAATAAACTTTCCAGCCTCATCACTCAGGAATATAGCATCCTTAGCGGTTTCAAACAGTACCCTGTACTTTTCCTCGCTCTCACGCAGCGCTTCCTCCGCGCTTTTGCGTTCTGTGATATCCCGCAGGGACTCTATCGCCCCGGTCACAGCCCCATGGTCGTCTCTCAATGGCGCGGCAGTTAAGAAAAGCCATTTATCGCCAAACCCCGGGAAGAAATCTTCAACCTCGTAAGCCCCATCAATAAGAGCTGATTTCCGGAACTTGCCGCCGTAGTATCCGGCTATCTCTTCCTCTGTTGATCCGTCCACTATAATATCTGCCAGAACAGGTCTTTCTGTAGAATAAAAGGGCGACCACGGTCTTCTGGTTCCCACCATCTCCTTTGCAGAGACGCCGGTCAGATTCTCACACGCCTTGTTCCAGTGTGTGACTGTGTGCGCCCTGTCAATCACAAAGAGCGGCGTTGAACTTCCATTAATTATCTGCGAGAGCTTTTTCTCGCTTTCTGCCAGCGCATCTTCCGCGCGTTTGCGCTTCTCCTCCTGTTTGAGATTGTACAGGGCAAAAGCAATGTCTCCGGCGACCTCCTTAAACAATTCCTGCTCTTCCCTGTCCGCAGCAAGTTTTGCAGGTACTGCGACAGAAAAGAGACCATAAACCGTTCCTTCGTGTTCCAGCCGGGCGGTCATTGCCCTTCTGCCTTCATACCTCTCCGCCAGAGGACAATCCACGCAGGCAGAAATCGGATCATCTATCATTACAACCCCGGATTGCAAAAGCGCCTTCTGTCCGCATTCGATCAACTCCCCATGCTCCAGCCGGTTGACCATGGGCGCAAACGCCTCACCCAGTCCTGCTTCGGCAGTCGTTACAAGAGTCCCTGATCCGTCTATCAGGGCGATCCATGCATTGTGATACCCGCGAGTCTCGATAAGGTTGTTGCAAGCGCCCTGAAGCAGCCGGTCCCGGTCATGTTCCTTTGTGACGAGCTGGCTAACGTTTCTGATGGCACGCAATACACGGTTGAGGTGTGCCATCCTCTCCTCCGCGCTTTTTCGCTCTGTGATGTCACGCGCAACCACCAGCAGACGGTCATGCCCCCCAACGACCGCACTTCTCATACTCACTTCCACCCAGAACAGACGTCCGGATTTGTGCTTAGCCCTCCATTCAAAGACCTGTGGTTCCCCTGCTGCTGCCTTCTGTATCCACTTTATAGCGTCTTCCTGAGCGTACGGCGCTTCGCCCATGCTTATGGTTTGCACATCGATTCTGCGGAGTTCCTCGCGGGCATATCCGTACATGTTACACGTCGTGTTGTTGGCGTTAAGGATCGCTCCGGTCTCTATGTCATGGATGAAGACGCAATCATTGATCGAATCAAAAATCGTCCGGAATCGATCCTCGCTCTCCCTGAGTTCATCCTCAGCAGCCTTGCGCCTTGACCGATTCACAACAAGAGCAACGATGATCAGCGTTTGAACGATCATAAAAGCAATTATACCCCAGATCAGCCCTTTGTTCTCTTCATAGAATGAATAAGGTTTATTGACAATAATGCTGCCTTCGGGCAGGTCAGACTCCTTGATACCCCACCGATGCATCTGATTATAATCAAACATGGGTTGGGTCTGCGGCTCTGTTATCACTGGAATATCCCGCACCGCTTCCCCCGCCAGAATGCGCTTGGCCATCGTTGCTGCGACCTGACCGTGATAAACGCCGCCAATCAGTTCGCCCCCGACGATACCATGTGGCAGAACCTGGACAGAGCACCCGTATACTGGTCGCGTACTTGCTCTGCATACACGCGGGACCGCTTCTTTTGAAGAGTGGTACGTTCCGGACTTATCACGATTCAAGGTTACGAAAAGCACTATGGTGTCATCAGATAACTCGCTTAGATCCTCCTCGATCTGTTCCATGGACAAACTGTCATCAATACGGGTCATCCGGATATTTTCGTAATGTCCGGATAGCCCCTGTATCTGGCTCCAGAGTTGTGTTCCCGTAGGTGTGCTGTCAACAACAAAGACGATCTCTCTGGTCTCGGGATGCAGGCTTAAAGCAATGTCTATCGTCTCTTTTACAGATATAAGCTCAATAACCCCTGTGAATACATCCAGGTCTACAAGATTGGGAGCCTCAAGATTATTCACCCCGGAGAAGACTACCGGCGTGCCCGGGAATAGGTCTTCATAATACTCGCGAAGAAAATCAAATGCGTTATCATCGGTAGATAGGATCATGTCAAATGTCTGGTTACCGTACTTATATTGATACAAGTCATATAATTTCTCTTTGTACCGGGCATCGTATGTTATGGATTTGGTATCCATATATTCTATCGTGAGTTCAATATCATTTTCTTCGGATCCCACGACCGACTCAATTCCTTTCACGGTGTTGTCAGTCCAGAGAAACCCTTTGTGATACGAATTCAGCACAAGCACACGCTTTGCCGGCTCTTCCTGTCCGCACGAAAGCTGACCGCACAGAGAGATGGCAAGAAGCAGGGAGATCGTGAAAATTGCTATGGACTTACTCCACGTACTCATCGTTGTCCCCCCACATGTTCACTCTCCATTCAACCAGCCCCATAATCTCTTCATAAGCCTGCTCTGCGGTCATCTCGCCATCCAGCAGCCGTATGATCTTCTTATTCAGATCATCCTGTAAAAGTCGGTTCTCTTCTCCGAAGATGTAGCCCGCATTCGCGCTGTAATGGACATTTCCGCCGTATTTTTCAGTGATTGCTGCCTGGAATTGCTCAAACGGGTCATCTGCCGAATCAGATGTACTCACATGACCCACCATGCCGGTCGGGGCTTTTGCGTAGCGCACCCATTTCTCAGCGACAAGTGGCGTGCTCCAGAACATTAGAAGCCTGATTCCTTCTTCCCTGTTCGGAGCGTCCTTCATAACAGCCCATGTCGGGATGTACCCTCCCAGATAGTAGTCAGTCTCCTGAAATACGGGCAATCTGGCAGGAACCATCTTTGCCGTCTTTTCCTGGTCTATCCCCATCCAGTGGCTGTACATCCAGATGCCGTTTACATAGAAAAGGCACTCATCGTCCAATACGAGACGCCGGGTCTGGTACCATGTATTATTCTTGTGGGCGTCTATCAATGGATCGTATTTTCCAAGCTCTTCAAAAGCCTGAAGAGTCTTTAATAGAGCTGCGTTCTTCTCTTCCGAGCCTGTCTCTTCTTTGACTTCGCTAAAATCTCCGAGTTCAGATTTAAAGAGGTTCTGGAATAATATTTCAGTAGTTATCCAATTTTCGCTTTCATAGAATGCGGCGATATCCGTATTGTGCCCATGGTTATACTCTTCGACTTCCCTGACATACCCCAGAAGATCGTCGAAGGTCATGTTATATTGCTTCACTTCGATGCCCATCTTTTCTGCAACATCTTTATTATAATAGATCACATAGTAATAACCCTCGATATACGGACCCACTATAATGCCACTGGTCTGCTTTCTGTAAACAGGGTCATCTATGATGAACGATTTCTGTGTTTTCTTGAAACCTTCCACATCCTCAAAATTCACAAGGTATTTTTCCCCCCATCCCGGATCGCCCAGTTCTTCTGCGGTAAACTGGTATATGCCATCATCCATCCAGACGACATCCCACTCGATATTTCCGGTCGTTATCATACGGGCAATATATTTAGCCGTCTCCTGTTTACTACGCAGTCCCATGATTTGCTGTGGATATTTGAGATTGAGATCGATATCTGGATTCATCAGCTCGAAGTCCTGAAAAACCTCCTGCACAAGGGTCTCTCGACCATATTCGGAAAGCCAGTGCCCCATCCAGTTCACTTCTTTATCCGAACCATGAGCTGATGTCAGATTAACGTCGGTTCTCTTCTCTATGGTTGGTTTTTCTTCTGTTACGCATCCGCTTGAGATGAGGAATAATAAAACACAGAAGAACACCACCCTTCTCATTCCTGAACACCGCCTTCTGTTGCGACCGCAGGAATCGTGAAGTAGAACGTCGCCCCCTCGCCCTGCTCTGATTTAACCCACATCCTGCCACCATGCCGCTCCACGATCTTCTTGCAGACCGCAAGACCGATCCCGGTTCCCGAATACTCGTCCCTGCCGTGCAGACGCTGGAATATCACAAAGATGCGCTCAAAGAACTCATCCCCAATTCCGATGCCATTATCAGCAACAAAGAATAGCCATTCACCATCTTTCTGCTCTGCTGCGACATGAACACGCGGCGCACCCTCGCCATGGAACTTGATTGCGTTTCCGATCAGGTTCTGGAAGAGCTGTGCAAGTTGCGAGGAATCAGCCGCAACCGTTGGCAGCAAATCGTGAGTAACCACTGCACCGCTCTCATCGATAGCAACTTCCAGATTCACGAGCACCTGACTAAGCACGTCCTCGCAGTTTGTCAGTTCAAACGGCTTCCCGCGTGTTCCAACACGCGAATAGACCAGCAGGTCATTGATCAGCACCTGCATCCGTTTTGCCCCGTCTACGGCAAACCCGATGAAATCGTCTGCATCAGAATCGAGTTTGCCAACGTATCGCCGCTTCAGAAGCTGCATGTAGCTTGATACCATGCGCAGCGGCTCCTGTAGATCATGAGATGCGACATACGCGAACTGCTCGAGTTCGGCGTTGGAGCGCCTGAGGTCAGTTACAGTTCGTTTCAGCTCTTCCTCCGCAGTTTCACGCCGGGTGATCTGCTCTTCCAGTTCCTCCACCTTATCAAGAACCTTGCTCCTCTCCTCGTCCAGTTGCCGCTTTCGTTCCCCGAGTTCCCCTGCCATATCGTTGAACGCCGATGCAAGGATTCCAAGCTCATCGTTTGAGCGGATATCCAACCGGTGTTGCAGGTTTCCTTTGCCGATCTCAGAGGACATGTCAGTCAACGCCTCAATCCGGCTTATCACGATTCGCTGCGAGAGGAACCGGACCAGCAGGAACGAAGCAACCAGACCGTAAGCGTTCAGCAGGAGAATAAAGAACGTGTATTTCTTGATTCTCTCATTTGACCGCTCAAACGAGAGTTCGAGGTGAAGGACTCCAACTACAGTCTCTTCGACGATAATCGGATACAACGAGATGAGAACCGGAGTTTCGTGATATATAGTGTAGGTCACCGTGAAACCCCCGAACGCAGTCTCGATCAGTTTCGGATCAACCTCATGTTCCGGGGTGCCTGCGGCATAGACGACGCTTCCGCCCCGCCCGATGAGCTCAGACGATATAACCCGCTCATCGAACATCTTTTCCAATTTTTCCTTTTGCCGAACACTCTCAAAACTCAGATCGCCGCTTTCAAGCAAATTGACGTACGAATCGATTCTATTCAGTACGAGATCCCGCTCGTTCTGGGTCTTATCATGGATGGTTAGTGCGCTTAAGACTATCAGGACCATAAGGAAAGGAACCATGGTAAGCAGAATTATCTTCCAGCTCAGACTGAGATGACGCCTGTTTTCCCTACCCTTGTGTTCGCGCTTCATTCAACCAGCCCCATAATCTCTTCATAAGCCTGCTCTGCGGTCATCTCACCATCCAGCAGCTGTATGATCTTCTCATTCAGATCATCCTGTAAAAGCCGGTTCTCTTCTCCGAAGATGTAGCCTGCATTCGCGCTGTAATGGATATTTCCGCCGTACCGGTCTGTGATTGCCGACTGAAACTGTGTAAACACATCATCTGCCTGATCAGAGGTGCTGAGATGACCAACCAGTCCGGTCGGGGCTTTTGCGTAGCGCACCCATTTCTCAGCGACAATTGGCGTGCTCCAGAACATAAGAAGCCTGATTCCTTCGTCCCTGTTCGGAGCGTACTTCATAACAGCCCATGTCGGGATGTAACCTCCGAGATAGTAATCGGTCTCCTGAAATACAGGGAGTTCGGCAGGAACCATCTTTCTCGTCTGTTCCTCGTCCATACTCATCCAGTGGCTGTACATCCAGACTCCATTTACATAGAAGAGGCACTCATCGTCCAATACGAGATGCCTGGTCTGGTACCATGTATTATTCTTGTGGGAATCTATCAATGGATCATACATCCCCAGCTCTTCAAAAGCCTGAAGAGTCTTTAAGAGCGCTGCGTTCTTCTCTGCCGAACCAGTTTCTTCTTTGGCTTCGTTAAAATCGCCGAGTTCGGATTTAAGGAGGTTCTGAAATAATAGTTCAGTAGTTATATAATTTTTGCTTTCATATATTGTAGCGATACTCGTATTGTGCTCCTGGTTGTACTCTTCAACTTCCCTGACATACCCCAACAGATCTCCGAATGTCATGCCGTATTGCTTCACTTCGATACCCATCTTTTCTGCAACATCTTTATTATAATAAATCACATAGTAATAACCCTCGATATACGGACCTACTATAATACCTCCGGTCTGTTTTCTATAAACTGGGTCATCTATGATGAACGATTTCTGTGTTTCCTTGAAACCTTCTACATTCTCGAAATTCACAAGGTATTTCTCGCCCCAATCCGGATCACCCAGTTCTTCTGCGGTATACTGGTAGATGACATCATCTATCCAGACGACGTCCCATTCCATATCGCCAGTCGTTATCATCCGGGCAATATATTTGCCTACCTCCTCCCTGCTGCGCACGCCCATTATCTGCTGGGGGTATTCGAGATTGACGTCTATATCCGGATTCATTAGCTCGAAGTCCTGAGCAACCTCTCGGACAAGGGTTTCGCGGTCATGATCCATGAGCCAGTGCCCCATCCAGTTCACTTTGCTATCCGGGCTATGGGATGATGTCGCATTAACGCCGGTTCTCTTCTCCATGGTTGGTTTTTCTTCGGTTACACATCCGCTTGAGATGATAAATAGCAAAACACAGAAGATCACTATCCTTTTCATTCCCAAACACCACCATCTGTTGCGACTGCAGGAATCGTGAAGTAGAACGTCGTCCCCTTGCCCTGCTCTGATTCCACCCACATCCTGCCGCCGTGCCTCTCCACAATCTTCTTGCAGACCGCAAGACCGATCCCGGTTCCCGAATACTCGTCCCTGCCGTGCAGGCGCTGGAATATCACAAATATGCGCTCAAAGAACTCAGGCGAGATCCCGATTCCATTGTCCGCGACCGAGAACTCCCACTCGTCGCCTTTTTGCTCTGCTGCGACATGAACACGCGGAGGCTCATCGCCATGGAACTTGATTGCATTCCCGATCAGGTTCTGGAAGAGCTGTGCAAGTTGCGAGGAATCAGCCGCAACCGTTGGCAGCGGATTATGAGTCACAACAGCACCGCTCTCATCAATAGCGATCGCCAGATTCATGAGCACCTGCCCAAGCACGTCCTCGCAGTTGGTTGGCTCAAACGGCTTGCCACGCGTGCCCACACGCGAATAAATCAGCAAATCCTGAATCAGCGTCTGCATGCGGCTTGCGCCGTCCACGGCAAACTCTATAAAATCGTCGGCATCAGAATCAAGCTTACCCTCGTAGCGCCGCTTCAGAAGCTGCATGTAACTCGAGACCATGCGCAGCGGCTCCTGCAGGTCATGAGATGCGACATACGCGAACTGCTCCAGTTCTTCATTTGAACGCTTGAGGTCATCAACCGCCCGCCTCAACCGCGCTTCAACATACCTGCGCTCGACCAGATCAACATCGACGCTGAAGAGTTCGGGCTCGCGTCCGTGCCGCTTCAAAACGACGTGGCTCGAGAACACGGGAGCAAGCACACCATCCTTGCGCATGAGTGACAGTTCGGATGGCGCTGGCATCTCCCCTGTTTGAGCGCCATGCTCGATCGCCTCACGCATCACATCTCGTAGCTCTGGCGGAATTATCAGGTCAAAAATGTTTTTGCCGATCGCATCCCCTCCTGTGTAGCCGTACACTGCCTCACTCGCCTTATTCCAGTAGTGGATTGTGCCATTGGGTCCGTACCCATACACAGCCACGTTCGGGACGCACTCAAGCAGGTTGCGGAATTGCGCCTCACTCTCCCGGAGTGCATCCTCAGCCTCTTTGCGCTCGGTGATGTCTCTGGCAGACCCCTGAAACCCTGCCGGATTTCCATCCTCGTCGAACAACACCCTGCTAGTTATCTCGACAGGAACCGTTCCACCGTTTTTATGAAACAACTGAGTTTCAAATATCACAATAGTTAATTCCTGACCCTTAGCAAGCTCCGCTTTTGCCAGACCTGACATAAACTCCAGTGCTTCAGGAGAACAGTATTCTGATAACGAACTTCCGATCCATTCATCCGGTGTGAACCCGAACATCCGGAGAATGGCAGGGTTGACATACGTGAATTCGAGGTTGCGATTCAGCTGCCAGATACAATCAATCGAGTTGTCTGCAAGCAGGTGATACTTCCGCTCACTCTCTGCAAGCGTCTTCTCCGCAATTTTTCGTGCCTCTTCGAGTTCCATGTTGTGGAGTGCGAACGCCATATCTCCTGCAACCTCTTTCAGGAGTTCCTTCTCCTCATCGTCTGCGGTGGCATCAGATGTGAGCAATATGGCAAGCAGCCCGAAGAGTCTACAATCGTGCTCGACACGGAGGATTATGGATTCTTTGCCGGCGCATCGCTCTCTTAAGAAGCAATCTCCGCAGTCTTTTGACCGGTCCATGACCAGAGGCTCCTTTTGGGCGAGCGCATCTCTGATACAAGTCGGGCAGTCGTCGTGCATCACGTGCTTGCAGAAGCAGGAGACCTCTTCCGGAAAACCGGATCCCTCGACTGTTGCAAACGTCCCGTCACTCTTCAGGAATCCAAGCCATGCCGCTTCGTAGTCCCTCGCTTCGATTAAGACCTCGCACGCACCCTCAAGAAGGCGGTCCCTCTCCTTCTCAACCACTATCAACTGGTTCACGTTTCTGATGGCTTTCAGTACGCCGTTCAAATGCTCGATGCGCTCACTTGCCAGGCGAATCTCAATGGTCCTCGCCCGTGCGAAGGCGTCTGCTGCCAGGTATGTGCAGAGGATCCCTATTAGGATCAGAAATAGCATGCCGAGTATGCGGGCGGCATTCCGGAAATCAGGCGCCCAGTCGTTCCAGAGATGCACCTCGCATACAAGGAAGATCAGCATCATGCTGCCGAGGATGATTGCGTTTGTGTAGATGTATGTGTGACGCGGGTCTGCCTCGCCATCCGCCAGTCTGAAGAGTCGCCTGACCGTGTTTGACTGGAGGATCATTTGTGCGAGAAAGAGGATGAAAAGCCCGTTCACCACCTCCTTGAAGACGATCGAGTGTGTTACCGCAAGCGGCATTACTGTGTTTGCGGGGGGCACGTTCAGTGTGAAGACCCACCTGAAGGCGGTGTAGAGCAGGGCTGTATTGAAGATGCGAAATATCAGCTCTCCGATATAGATTCCGTATCTGCGGTTGTAGCTGGTGCGTGAGAACCATCCGAGCCAGACGATCCAGAGCGTGAACGGCGGCACTGATACGAACGGTCCGTAGCCGCTTCCCGGCATCCAGAGTATCCACATCGTCTGGCAGCCGCCGGCAAGCGCTGAGAGGAGTCCGTATCGCCAGCCCCACGCAAGCGTTATCAGCATGGGAAATACGAGACCGAGCAGGAAGCTCATCTTATAAGAGCCATAAAAGACGAAATCAATCGGGTAGAAGTTCACTGCAAAGCCGAGTAACCCGAAGAGAATCGAGACTGCGGCTTTGCGGACGATCGTGCTGTTATTATTATCAGCCGATCCGAAACTGTTCATAAATCCCCCCACAACTCTGTGAGAGTCAAATTCGTGGTATTCGTGGCATTCGTGAAATTTGCGTTATATATTTTGTTTAAAATCAGCAGCATTAGAACACGAATGGTACGAATGGTACGAATTGCACGAATGTCTGGCATGATAGCGACCATCACAACATGTGGCTTTTTACTGGTTCTGACGTTTTCTGTGGTCGCTAACGGTAGCTCCCTCGCGTATGCAAAAAAACGCGGGCGCATCTCTCTCAACTTTGCGTCTCTCATACCTTTGCGACCTTGCGTTAGATCAGATGAACGCAAAGACGCGATGACGCAAGGGCGCAAAGATTGGAAACCACAGAATCCATCAGAATCAGGATTTTTAATCTCTTCCGGGTGACTTGGGTTATGGGGCACGGTCGATTGTTCCAGTGAAATCGCCATACCAGTAGATTCCACCGCAGAGTGCGCATAGCCACGCAGAGGGTTGAAAACGATCTCGAACCTCCGCGAACCTCCGCGGTGACAAATCACTTGATTTTCAGACAGTGTCTGGTTATGGTAAAGAAGATTAACCACAGAGGACGCGGAGGGCACAGAGAGTTGCTGCGTTCCCCGCGTCCTATGTGGTTTTCCGAACCCATTCCCGAAGATAATAAAAGTCTCCACAAAATCCCCCCGACTCCCAAAATCACCATGCGTCCGGCGTCAACAAGCCGGACTCCCGGACACCCCCTCCGACGCATACCTGATTTCTATAGATTGCGTTTCGTGTTAGTGAATGTCAATCACCGTGCAAGAACCGCAGTGTGCCCGCGCACATCCCCAAGTTTGAACCCGGTCCTCGATGCAACCTCTTCTGCGACAACAGACGCGCTATCGGGCGCATTTTTGAGGATCCGTATCTTGATTTCGCTTTTTCCATTCATCTGCTCTCTGATCTCATCAATGACCTGGTCAGTAACTCCGTTCTTCCCGATGTTGATTAAAGGTTTCATATCAGTCTCTCGATCTTTTCTGCGGCTTTCGCCATCTCTACAAGCACCAGACCGAGCCCGGCATCCGGTGCGGTCATCACAACCACTAGCGCTTTTGGTCCTGCGCCCATGCATATCAATTTCCCGTCGTCGGTCTCCACGATTACCCGGTTCGGCACACTCTTGCCCAGTTCGGATGTTGCGGTCTCTGCTGCGCCGAGCATCGTTGCCGACATTGCAACAAAAGTCTCCGGATCGCCAGCGGCGTGCATATCCGCATTCATGAGGAGCCCGTCCCGTGTTGATATCGCACTCGCCTCAATCTCTCCAACCTTTCCGAGACCGGCGAGCACTTTTCCGAGCATTTCTGATGTCGACATCTCAGTCCACCTCCATTACCATATCGACCAGTGTCTCGAATGCCTCGAAGACGCCCTCTCCGGTGGCTGCAACCGCGGGCATGATCTGTACATTCGCTGGCATATCCAGTTCTCTTCTGATCTCCTCCGGCGTGAGCGCTTCTGACATGTCCTGCTTGTTTGCGACGATCACAACCGGCAGACCGAACGACTCCGTGATTTCAAGCATGCGCTTGCCCCTCTTAAAATCAGTGGTGTTTGTCGAGTCGAGGAGGAGGAATATACCCATTGCCTCTCCGCTGAGCAGTTTCACGATCGGATCGAACCGTTCCTGCCCAGGGGTTCCGAATATATCTGCGGCAAACCCTTTGCGATCCACATGCCCATGATCAAGCGCGATCGTTGTGCCAAGCCGATCCACTGAGATCGCCCTGTTGGAGAGTGCGTGTACGAACGTTGATTTGCCAGCATCAAACGGTCCCGTGACCAGTATCTTCGGGATGTACGCGCGTATGCCGCCGGGCTTCAAAACCTTGAACAACGTGCTTTTCCGTGCAATGTCCGTCCAATCCACCTTCAGCACCCCAAAATACTGCCCGAAAATAACGTCTCCAGTAATTCCACCAACAGAGATGACGGAATTGCAAACATTCTCCTTCACGTGCAGCAGCGTCTCTTCGGAATAGGGCCATGCCGTGAAATTGTAAACCAGCGCATGATCGTAGAGCATTGCGTACTGGCTCCACTCCTCAAGCGCATCAAGGGTCTCAGACTCCCCGCACAGGTCCATGATCGTCGAGAGTGATTCGAAGACGATGATTCCGGGTTCGCTCATCTCTTCCATCACCTTCTTGATACACTGGGTCAGGCTGTTGACATCCTCCGGATCGGACACGACATACCGTTCCTGCGAATCCGCGCCGATCAGCCCTGAGAACGCGTCCACCACAATGAACCTGCCATTATAGTCCTCAGTAGCCCACCCGAACTCGCTGAACTGATCCCGGATCATCTGCGGATCGGTACTGGATGCGACATAGACTCCCAGTATACCGTTCGATGTGGCGTGGCATATCGTCTGCATCCCGAAAACATCACCAGCTACGCCGGGGTACGTATAGTACACAAGAGATCTTCCTTCCGGAACACCTCCGTGTAAATAACCATCTAGCTTCGGTATCCCTGTCTCTATCATATTCACTAACCCCGTAGTACAACATCTACACCATTGACTTCATAATCAAACCACGGCGTTGGCTTCGGCGTGAGCCCGACAACCCGTATTTGATAACCATCATCCCCTTCCCTTATCTCAATCATGCCATCAAACAACTGCTTCAATGTCACAATCGTCTGCGCATCGTGCATCCCCTCCTCAATCACGTAGACGCCGAGCGCATTTGCTGCCTTGATACGACCTGTGAAGACGTGCAAAAACCGAAACACGGTCTGCAGGTTCGAGTACATCAGAATCGTTGATAGCGAGTTGATGCACAGTCTCGTCTCCCTGAGCTGCATCTCCATCCAGAAATGTTCAAAGAACTGGCTGATCTTGACACCAATGCCTGTGAGATCAACCGGGCTTGACGCCATCTTGATGTTCTCGGTATCGGGTGCGGCAAACCCGAGGGTGCGCGTAACACAGTCCACAATCCCAATTCTATCCATCGAGATGTTCAGGTTACGCCGTTCGAACCATTCGAGCACGTTGTTTCCTGGCTCCCGCGTCGAGACGATTACGGCAGCATCGCGATCGACCAACCCCCGGTATGCGATGATGTTTATGAGATCCTCTTTCCCACTCATAGGGGGACCAATCATCATGATGTTCGTACCACCCCTGATATCCCCGATCAAATCATCTAGTTTCGGTATGCCGAGATTGTATGCCATAGAAACCGCACCTGCTTCATTCGCTCATTTAGTTGATTGTACGTCTTCATATAAAAGTCCATCTGCGCATGTCAGCGAATCCGAACACGGGAGCAGTCCCTGCCTGTAAAATTGGCATTCGCATGGGCTTGTGCTGATGTGTGATCGATATAACGCCAGTGTTGGGTTGACACTATCTATAGGTGTACTTACCCAATATTGTGTGGATATTCACATATAAAACCACGAGATTTCACGAGATTACACAAGATTAACACAGAAATCTTGTGCAAATCTGTGTAATCTCGTGGTTCCTATAACAAGTTATTGAGCATGTACCCCGGGGCGATTTTTCTGATTCTAACGGATTCTGTGGTTTTCAAAAGATGCCGGAATAAGTGATTTTTCATTCTTCGCGCCCTCGCGTCTTTGCGTTTCTCTGATTTAACGCAAAGTCGCAGAGACGCAGAGACGAAGGAGTGACGCCCGCGATTTCTACACACGTAATGGCTACTGCCATCGACCACAGAAAACAACAGAACCAGCGATTTTTTAATATTTTCTGGCTGCAATGATTTCCTTCAATCTCATCCTCCGCAGATTTACGCAGATACCTATGAACAAATCCGCGTTCATTCGCGTTAATCTACGGTTCATTATATTTTCAACCGGCCAGAAGAAATCAAAAAATTTCACCCAGGGTGCCGCAAGATTTATATATTGACGCCATACAGCACAGAACCGAATCACCAGTACTGGAGAAGACTGACATGAAACTACCAGTGGTCGAACTTCCGGATATTCAGGCAACCAGACCTGCAATCCCGATCAACCTGACACGTGTTGGCGTAACCGACGTCAAGAAGCTGATTGAGATTGCACGCAAGGGCAAGCGCCCGATCGTACTCATCGCAAGATTTAACATATTTGTGGACCTGCCGCCAGATCGCAAGGGCGCAAACCTTTCGAGAAACTTTGAGACCATTGATGAGGTCTTGGAGGAGGCGGTCAAGGCTCCGGTATATGAAATAGAGGAATTGTGCGGTATTGTCGCACGCCGCCTCTTAACCAAGCACGAGTATGCATCTCGCGCCGAGGTGCAGATGAAGAGCGAATACGTGGTCAAGCGGGAGACCCCGGTGACACACATGAACTGCCAGAGCGTGGTCGACATCTTCGCAGAGGCGGTCGCAATCAGGTCGGATGGTGGCGACATCAGGGTCCGAAAACTCGTTGGCGCGGAGGTACTCGGGATGACTGCATGCCCTTGTGCGCAGGAGATTATGCGGGACCGTGCAAGGAATGAACTGGTCGAGCTCGGCGTTCCCGACGCCACGATCGCCCAGTTCCTGATCCGAGTCCCTATGGCAACCCACAACCAGCGCGGGCGGGGAACAATCTCTATAGAGGTTCACGATCGGTACGATGTGCCGCTCGCGAAGTTGATCGACGTCATCGAGTCCTCAATGAGTTCTACGATATTCGAACTGCTCAAACGATCCGATGAGGCGGCGGTGGTTGATGTCGCGCACCGGACTCCGAGATTTGTGGAGGACTGTGTCCGCGCGATGGCGCATTCGATCGTGAAGGAGTTCCCGCGCCTGCCTGACGATTCCCTGATCTCGCTCAAACAGATCAACGAGGAGAGTATCCACCAGCATAACGCGTGTGCCGAGCGGTGTGCCACGCTCGGAGAGCTGCGAGCGGAATTGGCTGGTGTTTTGCACTTAACAGACCAAAGCGTTTAAATCCATTCAACGATATATAACATATCGGGGAATCGAATGGATGAGACAACTCCTGCAGCCACCAGGATTAAAGATAGTATATCATCTGTGCTGCGTGCGGCTCTGAGGCGAATCACGAGAACCGGTGAGCTTCGAGGTAGAATATCAAAATATTCGCAACCACCCACAGTCGTTGATTCACCATCCGCTCAGCACGAGGTCGCAGAGGTTCCTCCTGAATTAGATCTCAGCGGCGACGCTGAAACAATGCCTCAAGAACTCTTTGATTCCCCCCTCCCCCCTCCGGATTTTTCGGAACCGGTCACTGAATCAGTACCCGAGCCCATCAGTGCCCGACAGGATTTTAGCGGCGAGATTGCGGCGATCAGGGAGGATATTTCCTCGATTGCGACGCAGGTCGACAAGGTTGTGGCAGCGTTTTCAGAGCTCACCGAGGCTGTTTACTATATGCCCGCATCATCAGAAGAGCCGGAAATTGCAAACGAACCAGCAATCGACCGCTCAGACATCGACGATCTAAGGAAGAATCTGCAAGAAATCGAGGAGAGGCTCTCAAAGAATGGCGTATCCATGATAACGATGGAGGCGCGGTCAGACGAAGTGATTTCGGTCATCTCTGATGTCGGGGATGTAGTATCAGGGATATTTTCGCAGCAAGCCGATTTTTCCGGAAGACTGGACGGACTGCAGGAGTCAGTCGGTTGTAATAGATCAGAAATATCGGATTTGGCAGCAAGTCTCGATTTTACGCGCACAACCATCTCATCAATAGAGGGTGATGTTGAGAATCTCATTACCGCGGCAGCAGAGGCTGAAGAGGCGAAAGCGGCAGCATTCGGGGCTGCCGAGGTCGAGGTCGAGATCGTGCCCCCACCCACATGCGTGAAACTGAACTCCGTGGGAAACGAGGCAGACCAGGTCATGGTTGCGATGGAACTGCTCGATTTTCTGCTCGAACTGGTCGGACCGAACAATCTGCCGAGCATTCTCGATTATTACGTCGAGATCGGCTGGATCAGCGAGACTGCACGCCTCGAACTGCTCGCCTACGCTGGTGGCATGGATTATCCGGAGGACAAAGCGGACTGGAAATTGAGCGCAGAAGATCATCTGAAGACGCTCTGGTTCGTAGAACAACTATGCGGGTATAAAATTGATAAAAACAAGTTGTTCCGCATGGGCAACGAGATCTCGAAGGTGCGCAGAGGAATCGATGTGATCTACGAGATCTGATCGTGCTGTTGCTGTTTGTGCTGATTATACCGCTCGATCAGTAGACTTGTTGCGAAATAATTTGGAAAAGCCCTGAGAAGGGATATTCGTAAAAAGGAGCAATATGCACGGAGCAATGGACGCCTTAGAAGGCTGTATTTTATAGAATTTTATATCGCAACAAGTCTAGTATTTATTGTCCTGCTCGCATAAGAACCGAAGACGACAACCTCATAGTCCCGCAGGAAGGGGCGGTCGAATTCGATATCGATGTCAGGGCGCATCCAGTTTAGCCTCGATCTGTTTTATGAATGCGAAAAGTATTCTTTTGATCTCTTCGATGTTCCCAAGCACCAGAACACCGTCAAGCACCCCATATTCCTGAACGGTTGCGTTTCTCATGACATTCAGTACCCTGAGCTTCTGTGCAAACCTCCGGTTGATTTCATGCTTCGCCACAAGGAGATCGATGTTCTCGTAACGGTCGCCGGCACAAACTCCTCTGTCTTGTACCAGCATCGCAGCCATGTCCGCTGCAGCATCGATACTGGTCTGCACCCGGTACAGCACCTCCTCGATGGACCGTTCATCCATGGTCCCGACGTCTTTGGGAATGGCATGCACATGTTCAAGGATGTACCTGATTTTGGATCTGTACTGTTCAGCGCGTCGCTTGTCAATCGGCATCCGTTTGTAATCTATTTTTAATCACATATTATATTTCAGTTACATGGGAGATTGGACGGTCAACTCGTGAATAATCGCCCGAACACACGGAATACGAGTACTTACTCAATATTGTGCGGATATCCGCGTATAAAACCACGGGATTACGCAAGATTAACACAGAAATCTTGTGAAGATGGCTACGCCGCTGCTTCGCAGACTGTGCAATCTTGTGGCTCCTATCACAAGTTATTGCGCATGCACAAATACGACGCCCGCCAGACTAAAGCGCGCCAACCAGCTCTTTGGTCCGCTCGAACGGGGCGTCCATGATCGCAGTCCCGACAAGAATCGCATCCGCTCCTGCGTTGATCACACGAGCCGCATCTGCCGAGTTTCTGACCCCGCTCTCGCCGATTACGATCCTGTCGTCCGGAATCATCGGAATCATACGTTCTGTTGTCGATAGGTCGATTGTGAGCGTCGAAAGATCCCGATTGTTGATGCCGATGATCCTTGTCTTCGTATCGAGCGCATCCACAAGCTCGGTTTCGTTATGCACTTCCACGAGTGGCTCCAGCCCACGCGCAAGAGACAGATCGACAAACCTGCAAAGATCCTCCCCGAGTATGCCGGCGATCAGCAATATAAGATCACTTTCGGTTTCATATATCTGTTTGTAATCGATTATGAAGTCTTTTCTCAATACCGGTATTGTAACCGACCTTCGAACTGCAGAGAGATTTTCCAGGCTCCCGTAGAAGAAATCCGGCTCTGTCAAGACAGAGATCGCCACTGCACCGGCTGCCTCCATCTCCCGCGCAATTCTTGCTGCATCGTCGGGGGTTATGTCGCGCTTCGCAATCGTTGGTGAGCCGGGTTTCACCTCGGAAATGACAGGGATCTTGTTTTCTTGCTTGCGAGATCGTATCAGTTGAATCACGTCCCTGCGCTCGATTTTCTCAGGCACATCTGTAGTGCGGATGTCAGCGACTCTGCGCCGTGTCAACTCCAGTATCTCGTCGATTACTCTGTGCATGGTGAGAAATGGGGCTCTTTTGGGGGATAAAGGATTGCTGGAAACAGAGGCTATGTACTTACTCAATATTGTGTTGATATCCGCATACAAAACCACGAGATTACACAAGATTAACACAGAAATCTTATGACTTGTTAATTTTTCAGGTCAGGAGGAATTGAAAGAATTGTGAGTGCGTTTTCAGAACGATTGGATTTGTGTCATTCGTTTAGTGCTCGCCGAAAAATAAAGTAGCAAAGTTATCTGATGGCACTCCACATCCCTGACATTCGTGCGATTCGTTTATTCGTGCCATTCGTGATCCCTTCTGCCGATTTTATCACGAATTTCACGAATGGACGAATGACACGAATTTTAACAGGTTATTTTTTGGCAAGCCCTTAGTTGTGATTTTAACACGAATGACACGAATTTACGAATCGCACGAATGCCGAAATTGTAAATAGATGCCATAATTCAACCAGTCTCCAGAAAATAATGAAAAGTCTCGAAATCTTGTGGAAATCTGTGTACTCTTGTGGTTCATACCCTGGGTATTGAGCATGTTCGAGGTTATGAAGTCTTTCAGGCGCCCCGCCCCGCCCTTAATCACCGCATCACAATCTCGCCCGGATGCGTGCTCTGCTCCGCATCCATTATCACGCCGACATTGATGCTCGTGTTAATCCCGGTATGCACGTAATCGCCCATCACAACGCCGAGTTTCCTTCTGCCGGTATCAACAGACTCGCCCGCAAGAGCGACGCGAATGTTTCTACCATCGTGCCGCAGGTTCGCAATCTTTGTTCCCGCGCCAAGGTTGCAGTTGCGTCCGATGATGCTATCTCCGACATAGCTGAGATGCCCGATCTTTGCGTTGTCCATGACGATACTGTTCTTGACCTCAACAGCGTTTCCGATGCGAACATCGTTTCCTATGGACGTACTCGGTCGGATAAAGCAGTTCGGACCGATGTCGCAGTTCTCCCCGATCGTAACCGGTCCTGTTATGTACGAGCCGTTTCTGATTATCGTACCCTTCCCGACCACAACAGAACCATTCAATGTGGCGTAGGGTTCAATTTCGCCAGAAATCTCAGAATCGAGCTCCGATAGCAGGAATTCGTTTGCGTCCAGCAGATTCCATGGTCTTCCGATGTCAATCCACGTATCCAGAACAGAGTAGCCGATATCAATATCGGAATCGTTGACAATCGCCTGAATTGCGTCCGTTATCTCATACTCCCCGCGAACCGATCGCTCGGTCTTCTCGATTGCGTCGAAGATTGCATCCGAGAAGAGATAGATTCCTGCATTCACGAGATTCGAGACTGCCTGCTTGGGTTTCTCGATTATCTCGATCACCCGATCACCTAAGGTCCTCACAACGCCGTAGCCCAGAGGATTTGCAATCTCAGTAACCGCGATTGCGATCTCCTCCTTCCGACTGGCGAGCGTCTTGAGATCAGACGATCCAACGATCGCATCCCCGTTCAGGACGATGAAACGATCCTCCACAAGCTCACGAACCGTTTCTATCGCATGAGCGGTTCCAAGCTGCTCTTTCTGCTCAACATACTCGATATGAATGCCCAACCGACTTCCGTCTCCGAAGTAATCCCTGATCAGATCGCCCATATACCCGACCACGCAGACGAACTCGCCTACCCCGGAATCTCTTGCAGAGACCAGGATATCCTCTAGAACTGGTCTATTCGCAACCGGGAGCATCACCTTCGGGCACGCTTTCGTCAGCGGACGCATTCGCGTCCCTTCACCTGCTGCAAGGATCACCGCTTTCATTCCGCAATCACATCCATGTTAGCCTAATCCCGATTCCGCTATATGCTTTACTGTGTATGCCCTTGCTTGCAAGCTTGTCCGAGCCACGGCACGTCCGACACCGTTAAATATAACCGGTACGATGATTACATCAGAATATCGCACTGCGTGAACAGTGCAACAATTGGAGGCATATTATGAAACTACTGGTCAGCCCGATCAACACGGTCGAGGCAAAAGCTGCGCTTGACGGCGGTGCCGATATAATCGATGTGAAGAACCCGAAGGAAGGGTCTCTCGGCGCGAATTTCCCGTGGATGATCCGCGCGGTAATCGAGGAGATCGAATCAAAGAAACCTGTCAGCGCAACGATTGGCGATTTTAATTTCAAACCAGGTACGGCATCACTTGCCGCGCTTGGCGCTGCAGCGTCCGGCGCTGATTACATCAAGATAGGGTTGTACGACATTCAGACTGTTGATCAGGCAGAAGAACTGCTGTCAAAGGTTGTAAAGTCGATAAAAGACTACGATCCCAACAAAATGGCAGTGGCAGCCGCGTATGCGGATTATACGCGCATAAATTCCATTTCTCCGATGTTACTCCCTGAAATTGGTGCAAAGGTCGGTTTTGACGTAGTAATGATCGATACCGGAATCAAAGACGGACGATCAACATTCGAGTATATGAGCGAAGAGGAGTTGACAAAGTTCGTGGAGGATTCTCGCAAGCTTGGTCTCACCACTGCACTCGCCGGAACAATCAAGTTTGAGGACATAGACGCGTTGAACCGCATCAATCCGGACATAATCGGAATCCGCGGGGTTGTCTGCGGCGGCGACCGGAGCTCCGAGATCAAGAAGGAACTGGTCGAGGAGTTTATGGCGCAGATGAATCATTCATAATCTACAAGATCTGCTTTTGTGAATCGGAACGATCCGGATACCCCGATTGATTCAGGGAGTCCCCCGAACCTTGCCCGGAGGATCAGATCCCCGATCTCGCAATCGATGACTTTTGCGATTCCGAGTAACGACGTTGTTGGTCTCGGATTGACATCCACCACGTACAGTTCATCTCCTGCAACGATATCGAGCCCGACATACCCCCTGCATCCGAGTGCGTGCGCGGCTCTCGCGGCGACATTCATGACCTCATCTCGGAGTGGCGTGGGGTATGCCACAATTCCACCATTGTAAGCGATTTCCGAACCAATCTCAATATACTGCCTGTTCACAGTGAGCGGAAGCGTGCTCTCTCCGATTACCAGACTTGCGCTCAGATGCTCTCCTGCAACGAACTCGGTTATGATGAAATCATCGTCGGTCTGCACTTTCTCATGCACGATCGATATTCCGTCAGAAGCACAGCCCCATCTCGGTTTGATCACGTACGCTTCGACGTCACCGGAATTATCGAAATTATCGGCAATCTCAGGAACTGCAATTCCGCTGGCTGACAGAATCTGTGAGCACGCGAGCTTGTCAGCGCAGTCCCTAACCGACCTCTCAGGGCAGCCGAGATTGACAGTGTTAGCCTCAATAACTTTGGTCAGATCAGCGAGAATCTCATCAGGAGCGATCACGATTCCGGCGTCGCTCATGCGCGCAATTCTCTCGACTGATTCCCTGAAATCGCTGCCACTGCACTCGACTGCATCCCCTTTGATTCCCGCGATTAAGCTTCTTGCGGGATACTGCACCTGATGCCCGCATGCGCTGAAGCTGTTTGCAAGAGACGAGAGCATGGCGCATCCTTCGCCGAAGATCTCGGGGTCACCGGTTGCAACCGCGTACTCGGCGACCATGATCTTCATAGAAACACGCTCCAAAAATTTCTGTTCTTATGAGACTCGTCCTCATACGATGCGCCTCTCTCCGATATAATCGTAGTATCGGTGTTTGAACCCATTAAATTCTTTTATCGTCTGCCACGCTACATCGTACAGAAAGTTTCCTGGTTCTGACGTTTTCTGTGGTCGATGTGGGAACCCCCTCGCGTATGCGGAAAATCGCGGGCATCCCGCCCCTACCTTTGCGTCTCTGCGCCTTTGCACCTTTGCGTTAAACTGGCGAACGAGAACGCAAAGACGCGATGACGCAATGGCGCAAAGATTGGAAACCACAGAATCCATCAGAATCAGAAAGTTTCGATCTCTGCAGCAGACCACATTCCCTTTTAGAACTTCTATTCTCACGTACAGGGGGCGCTGTTGAAAGATCTGAATGTCGTAAACATCATCAGAAAGATTGTAGATCACTTCAAATCTGTATCGGGACGGTTCACTATCGTCTTTGCAATCGTAATAGATTGCCAGATCGATATCTGAGCCATCCCTCATCGTACTATCCACCGACGAACCATACTGGATTACAAATTTGACTTTCTCGGATTCGTCCAATGAATCGATCCTTTCGACTGCTTTACTCAATTTTTCGTCGAGTAAGTCCGCGTCCATGATCTCTCTATCGTCGGTTATATAATGCCGGTTCCATAAGTGGAAGCCAACTTCCGTGTCTCGATCTTTCCGCACTCAGAACACTTGAGCTTCGAATCATTCAGTTTCATCGGGGCTCTGCAGCTTGAACAGAATGCCTTCATCACACCCATGTCCGATTCGGACGTGTCGAGGCGCATGTTCTTGATGTCGATCACCTTCGCCTTGATGATGTCGAACAATCCGAACTCGTTCGTGATATCCTTGACGTACGCCCTCTTGATGTTGGAGACATGGACGACCGCGGGCGCCGCATTCGCGATCTCCCGGTCGGCGACACCTTTTGCGCCAGCGATTGCAACCATCGCGAGTGATTCGCGCAGTCCGGTCACCTGTCCGACGATCACATCCCCTCTTCTGAGAAACGGAGGGACGTCTGTTCTTGGAAACACAGAGACTGACCTGTGTGCCTGGTCGACTCTGGTCGTTCCGGTGGTGGCTGCGTAGATGCCGCCCATCTTTTCGTAGGTCGATTCACCAGCACGAAACTCCTCTGTCGTCCCTATGAAATCGCCCGGGATCACGAATGCACCAGAACGTTCTGATGCGACGTTGCTGCTGCTGCTTTGTTCGGATACGTGTCCACTACTCTCATTAGATACATCGTTCCCGTTACCCTCGTTACTCGCATCACTATTGCTCACATTGCTTGCATCACTCTCGCTATTTCCGTGTGTCTTCCGCAAAACGGTTCGTTTCTTCAATCTGATATGAATCCCTCACTTTATTCGTTACTGTTAATATTACTGTTAATATGTCCGAGCCATCAGCACCGCTGTGCCCTCTCTTCCGCAGATCGGACACCGTCCTTGTTCGGATACTTGCCCCGGTCCAGGTCCTGCGGATGTCGATTGCTGTGAGCCGGTAGGAATTCCGAGTAGGTGAATACCGGTTATATCTTCCATCTCGAGTCCACAGTTGCGATCGAGACACCATGAGATGCGCGCAATCCCGTGCGCACTCTTCTCTTTCACCTCATCCAGTGTCTCGCAATCAAATATTCTTGAATTGAGTTCCTGCGATGCAGCACGATACATATCAGTACGCATCGCATCCATGCAATCCGCAACCTCGCGTGCGACCTCTTCGATCAGAATTGATCGCTTCTCGGATGTGTCTCTGCGAACCAGCATGGCAGAGTTCTGTGCAAGGTCTCTCGGACCAATCTCGATTCTTATCGGAACGCCTCGTAGTTCCCATCTGTAGTATTTGGCGCCGGGTCGCTCGTCACCATCATCAATTCTCGAACGTATTCCGTGCGCGTCCACAAGCGCGTCACGAAGAGACCTGCAAGAATCGAGCACCTTTTCATTCACATCGGGCTCGCCAAAGAGAACCGGAATTATCACCACCTGGACCGGTGCGATCTCCGGCGGCAGCACAAGCCCGCGATCATCGCCGTGTATGCTGATTGTGGCTGCAACTGATCGCTCCGAGATCCCGTAGCAGGTCTGGTGCGCGTAGACCTGCTCGCCGTTTATATCCTCATAGGTGATCTCGAACGTCTTTGCGAATTTGTCTGCGAGGTGGTGTGCTGTTCCGATCTGCAGAACCCTGCCATCAGGCATCAGAGTATCGACCGCGAGCGTATAATCCGCGCCAGGGAACTTATCCCAGTCAGGACGCTTCGAAACGATGGTCGGGACTGCGAGTCGCCTGTAAAACTCCTGATAAATCTCAATTGCCCGGTCCACATGCTTTGCAGCATCATCCCAGTCGGTGTGCACGGTATGCGCCTCCTTAAACGACGTGATCTCACGCAGGCGGATGAGCGGGCGGGTATGTTTGGTCTCGTATCTGAAGGTGTTCACAACCTGATACAGCTTCATAGGCAGGTCTGCATGCGAGCGAACCCAGAGTTTGTACATCGGGTAGATTGCAGTCTCGCTTGTTGGTCTGAGCGCGAGTTTCATCTCCAGCGGAGTGGTGCCGCCGTGCGTGACCCAATAAACCTCGTCCTCAAACCCCTTTATGTGCTCCGCTTCCTTCATAAACTCATTTTCAGGAATTAAAAGCGGAAACAAAACCTCTTCATGACCATCTCTGTTAAGAAGTTCCCGGATGATCGAATAGATCTTGTTGCGCAGCCCAAAACCGAAGGGGGGCCACACATAGAGACCTTTTACCGGATACCTGACATCCATGATCCCTGCAGCAGCAAGCAGTTCGTGATACCACGCACTGAACTCAGCCTTCGGAGGAAGTTGTGGCTGCTGCACATTCTTTTTCATGAACTGAAATTGAATGGTATGGACATAAACCTTGTGGGGGTGCGGAACAGGATGTGGGATGAGCTAACAGTTATGTGCCACAAGGGACATATTTATGCTGTGAGCGAGGTTCGATGACTCCGATTGCAAAAGAGAAGTATCCATGGCTAATCGTGGTTCTTTTGACGGCATCCGGCTTCATTCTGAGGATGTATGATCTCGGTTCCCAGTCATTCTGGATCGACGAGGCGATCAGTTCGATTGCGGCAACCGCGATTCTGGATACGGGAACCGCAGTCTTCCGCTCAGGCGTGGCGTACACACGCGGGATACTCAACACCGCACTGATAGCGCTATCTTTTACGATATTTGGCGTAACCGAGTCAGCAGCACGCATCCCAAGCGTGATCTTCGGAACGCTGACGATACCGCTGGTATATCTCATCGGATCCCGGTGGGGAAACAGCCGGATCGGAATCATTGCAGCAGTCCTGGTCGCATTCTCGGTCTGGGAGATTGCGTGGTCGAGGCAGGCGAGAATGTATCAGCAACTACAGTTCTTCTATATCCTGTCATTATACCTGTTTTACGAGTTTACCAGAAATAAAAGCATAAAATCTCTTGCATTGCTGACTTTATCGGTTGAAGGCGCAATACTGAGTCATGTATTCGCTTATGCGTTGATACCGGTCTTTGTGCTGTACCTTGTAATCTCTACACTCCAGGAGTGGGAGTGGAGTCTTGGATCGCTGAGGGGGGTGAATATTAAAGCCGCTGCCCTCTTTGTGCTCGTGTTTTCGGTTATCTCCGGATTTGCGTACCATAAGGGGATCATATCTATGGCGCTCCAGACGGAGATTGATTATTATGACACATATATCTATTTTCTGAAGAAAGATCTGGGGTTCTTCCTGTTTGTTGCAGTTCCGGGCGGAACCGTGCTTATGAACCGGGACTGGAGGAAGGGTTTGCTTCTGATAGCCGCACTCATAATCCCGCTCTATTTCATATTCTATCACGTCCTTCTCCTTGGAACCAGATATCTCTACTTTGTGATCCCGATACTCTTCATTCTCATAGGATATTTCCTTGATTTTGTAATCGAATACTCAAGAAGCGCCCTCAGAAGCGCGGACAGCCAGACCCGAAAGGATTCCCGTGATTCAGATGGGACGATCGTAAACGTGATTGTTGCACTCATGCTGCTCTCTGCGATGTTTATCTCGCCAGCATTCACCGTCATGCCGAAGGAACGATACGACCTTGGTTCCAATGCACCCCAGCCAGATTTCAGGACTTCATACAGATATGTTGCGGATAATATGAACCCCGATGATGCAATCGTATCAGCGTGGACTCCGCCTACCCAGTTTTATCTCGGAAAGAGCGATTACTGGCTGGCGTTCAATATGGTGGGAAAAGGGATGGAGAACTCGCTTGTCAGAGGCACCATGAGGGAGAGATACACCAACGCCACCGCGATAACCGATGTTGAGACGTTCAAGAAAGTGGTGGGTGAGCATGACCGGGGCTGGGTCATCGTGGATGCGACGGGGTGGTACAAGCTGAGACCCAGCATAAGAGAGTACATAACAGGCAACCTGACCTGCTATGTGGCGGCGAACAATAACGATGTCGTTGAGGTCTACGGGTGGCAGTGACAGAAGTTCCGGAAAGCCAGATGCAAAAGGTTTAAATGATATCGACAGCTAATCCATCTCTTGTCCTACCAACGATTGTCCGGATAGTGTAGAGGCCTAGCATGGAGCCCTGTCGACTAACACAGGCAGAAAGGCTCCGCCCCGGGTTCGAATCCCGGTCCGGGCGTTTCCGCATCCTTGCTTCTTTTCAGTGAACCAAAAAGTGAGATACGGGTAGGGTACATGTTTAGCTAACCACAAGGTTACACAGTCTGCGAAGCAGCGGCGCAGCCATCCCCACAAGATTTCTGTGTTAATCTCGCGGGTTTTTCCTGATTCTGATGGATTCTGTGGTTTCCAATCTTTGCGCCCTTGCGTCATCGCGTCTTTGCGTTCATCTGATCTAACGCAAGGTCACAAAGGCGCAAAGTTGGGGGCGATGCGCCCGCGTTTTTTTGCATACGCGAGGGAGCTACCGTTAGCGACCACAGAAAACGTCAGAACCAGGTTTTTCGCCTCAGCTAAACACATACCAGACAGGATATAACCTACAGCTCAGCTCCGACCACGGTCTTGGTTGCTGTCACGCTCTTGTTTTCCCGGATGTGATCGACCAGTTTGTTGAGCGCGCTCAACCCCTGCACATCGATCACTGCCACAAAGTCGTACTCACCGAATACGTGATATACTTCCTTGACTCCGTCAATATCGCACAATTCGCTATATGTTGCCTTCTCCTGCCCTGGCACCACGTTGATCATAGTAACTCCAATCACCATTCTGAATAACTCCTTTCATTCTCGTACATTGCGCACAACCGCACATCTGACGTCATCGCATATTAATTGCGTGGGATGGCAGGGATTGGCAACGACTGTCGCGGCTCAAAATCCCGCGCAAGAACACGCGTGCCACATAAGCCACCGATCGGCAGAAGCGCGCAACCATCGGTTTCAACCAACCGATGCAATTCTCCTGGTTCTGCCGTTTTCTGTGGTCGATAGCAGTAGCCCACCCTCGTGTTGCAGCAATCGCGGGCGCCACTCCTGCGTCTTTGCGTCTCTGCGTTAAATCAGAGAAACGCAAAGACGCGAGGGCGCAAGGGCGCAAAGGTTGGAAACCACAGAATCCATCAGAATCAGCAATTCTCAAGTATCCTCTGCTGCAGCACCCTCTCCCTCACTCCTCCAGCGTCGAGACGTCCCCGATCGGAAGCCCGAGTTCCTTTGCCCGAAGCATCCTCCGCACGATCTTTCCGCTCCGGGTCTTTGGTAGCGTATCCACGATCTCGAACTCGCGCGGATATGCGTGCCCCGCAAGCCTCGTCTTCACAAACCGTTTCACATCAGACGCTAGCTCGTCAGACGGCTCGTAACCTGGCGCAAGTACGACAAACGCCTTGATGATCTCGCCGCGCAGGGGGTCAGGCTTTCCGATGACGCCAGCCTCAACGATTGCCGGATGCTCGATCAGCGCGGATTCAACCTCAAACGGTCCCACCCGCTCGCCTGATGTGTTGATCACATCATCCGCTCTTCCGATGAAGAGGAAGTAGCCATCCTCGTGCTGCACAGCCCGATCGCCTGTGAGATACCAGCCGCCTGAGAAATACTCCCGGTACTTTGCAGGGTTCTTCCAGATTGTGAGCATCAGCGATGGAAAATCCGCAACGAGCGCAAGATTTCCCTCGACACCGCGAGCAACCTCACATCCGGAGTCATCAACGATTGCTGCTTTTATTCCGGGTATCGGCTTTCCCATCCAGCCGGGCTTTATCGGAAGCGACGGATAATTGGCGATCAGGATGCCGCCTGTCTCTGTCTGCCAGAAGTTGTCATGAATCGGTAGCCCGAATGTTCTTACGCCCCAGTGCACAATCTCGGAATTCAAAGGCTCGCCGACGCTGCAGATGTGCCGGAGGCTGCTTAAGTCATGGCTCTTGTGCGCGTCAGGGGCTTGCGCAAGCAGCCTGAATGCGGTGGGCGCGCTGTACCAGACGTTCACCCGATACTTCTCAATCACTGAGTACCAGACCTCCGGATCAAATCTGCCGTCGTGAACCACAACCGACGCGCCGCATGAAAACGGACCGAGCAGCCCGTAGGAGATGCCTGTAACCCAGCCAGGGTCTGCCGTGCACCAGTAGATGTCCTCCTCGTGCAGGTCCAGCACCCATTCGGTTGTTACGTGCTGCTGCACGATCGCAAGGTGTCTGTGAACCACGCCCTTCGGCTTTCCAGTGGTTCCGGACGTGTATAGCATGAACGCGGGATCGTCCGGTAGCATCTGCACAGTATCAAACGTCTCGGACGCGTTTTTCATCGCTTCCGTGTAACTAACCTCATCGTCTGCAACACCGGCGCAATCGTCGCAATCGACGATGATCAGTCGTTCAAGGTCGACGAGATCGTCTTTTATCTGGTACACCCGTTCCTTGAGGCTCGAATTGGTGATCAGGTATCGCGCGCCGCTGTCGCGCAGGCGGTCGTACAGTCCCTCTGGTCCGAATGCCGAGAACATGGTGCCAGCGATCGCGCCGGTCTTCAGGATTCCGAGAAAGCTGATATAGGTCTCCGGAATCCGCGGCAGGAAGATGAATACGCGATCATGCTTCTCGATTCCAAGGTCTGTTAATACGTTCGCAAACCTGTTCGAAAGGCGGGACATTTCGAGAAAAGTGTATTTCTCACCCCTGCCTGCGCCCTCCCAGTATAAAGCGACCTTGTCCCTCCGCTGTGATCGGGCATGCCGATCCACTGCGTTGTACGCCGCATTCAGCTTGCCGTTGAACCATTCGACTCGGTCATACGCGCCCTCCCATTCAAATGTCTCTGACGTCTCGTCGTAGTCTCGCAGGTTCGGGCGCGGGACGATATTCGCCGGTTTTTTGATAATCTGTTCCATTTTATTCACTCACCGCTTTTATAGGGGCATACCAGCAATATCTGCCATCCGGCTTATTGGTTTCCCGTGGGACAGTCATCCCGCACGCCGATTGATCAAAAGACACGCCGTAACACAGCCTCATCAAACCCAAAAGCGGATAATTTTATAAATAATGTGCTCATACATGAATATATGAGCGCGCTTGAAAAAGTATTCGGGAGAACGGCGCAGATGATCGTTCTGGAGAATCTTATAAAGAACAGAGGCACATTCACGTACCTCTCAGGAATCGCAGAGGAGACCGGGCTTTCGCATTCGAGTGTCTCAAGAGTGATCGAACCACTGCTCGCAATCGAGATCATCACCGAAAAGAAGGTGGGAAAACAGATTCGTACCTTCACACTGGACGAGGAGAAGCCACTGACCATATTTTTGCTTGATACATACGATGAACTGTCAAAGTTACTCCCTGATGATTGAGTGTACGTCTACCCCATGATCGCTTTCATCCTTCGCGCAAGCATCATAATCCCGATGGCAACGACCGCCATCCCGACGTTTCTGATTGCGCCTGCGTAAGGGGTGTCTACGGCAAGCGCGACCATTATATACATGGCGTGGATCAAACAGCCGGCTAAGATTATGTACCAGCACTGCTTCCAGTAGATCAGTTTCGTTGATCGGACTGCGTAGATGCATGCATATATCCAGAACAATTCGATTATGAGCCGTATTGCCAACTCCATATCCATCGAATTGATAGCCGCAGTACCAGCCATGAAATGCTATTAACCTCTATGCCATATAATATCACATGGTAATCGAGACAGTGGTCTGGTACGTGCTTGTGCTTGTAATCGGCATAATAACGTTCCCCATCGTCTCGATGGTCTGCAAAAACCTCGCTGATCACGGTTATTGCATCTCAAAGGTCGTCGGGCTACTGCTACTGACATACCTTACATGGATCCTTTCATACCCCCTATCCTTTAACAGGAGTGCAATTCTGATAGCCGTGGCAGCAATCATGGTTGCGTCGTTGCTCTGCATCAAAAACATGCCGCGCGTCAAAAAAGAGATCATCATCAGAAACGAAGTTCTGTTCTTGACAGTCTTCATGATTTTTCTTGTGATACGAGCGCACAACCCGGAGATCACCGATTTTGGAGAGAAATACATGGATTTTGCATTTCTGAATGCGGTTATGCGCAGCAGCCACTTTCCACCGCATGATCCATGGTTTGCCGGAGGATTGCTGAATTTTTATTATTATTTTGGATATCTGATCGTTGCCACGTTGAGCAAACTCTCAGGTGTGCCCTCAACCATCGCGTACAATCTCGGGCTGGTCACATTCTCGGCGCTCGCAGCAAGCGCAGCCTTTGGAATCGGATACAATCTAACAAAGAAGGTTGGATATGGGATGTGGACAACGATCTTCGTCGTATTCATCGCAAACCCATACATCGTCTTTAATCTGGCAGGTGGTCTCCTGCACCTACCCACAGCCAGCCACACGCATCTGTTCGGGTGCTGGGCGTCAACAAGGATCATACCCAATACGATCAACGAATTTCCGTACTTCAGTTTCATCTTCGGAGACCTGCACCCGCATGTCATCTCAATTCCGTTCCAGTTACTTGCGTTGACGCTGATCTTGAATACCTGCAAATGCAAACACAGACCCGGAAATCGGGAGACTGCCGCCGAAATGATCCTCCTCGCGCTGGCAATCGGCGCATTATTTCTGATCAATGCGTGGGATTATCCAGCATACCTGTTTCTCTTCGCAATTGCGGTTCTGATCCGGCAATGCCGCGCTGCTCGCATCAGAGACGCACTGATGCCGATCATGGTCGTTTCGATTCTGAGCATCCTCCTATACGCCCCGTTCTACATGGATTTTCAGGGAACCGGCGCATCCGGAATCGGGATCGGAATCGTGCAACAACAGACGTCACTCCTCAATTTCGTCGAGATATTTGCACTATTCTTATTCCTGATGTTTTCATTCCTGTTTCTGCACCCAAACTTTGATAGAAAGTATGTGATTGCGTTAATCCCGATAACTCTCCTTTCGCTGCTGATCTTTCAGACATTGCTCATAATCGTTCCGCTGATTTTGCTGTGCGTCCATTTATTCCGATATAGTGCAGAAGAGACCGAAAGGACAGAAAGGACAGAAGAGGCAGAGAACACCGAGAATAGCCTATTCGTTCTGATTCTTATACTAACCGGCGCGCTGCTCGCCCTCTTCTGCGAGGTCTTCTACCTCGATGACAACCTTGGCGCGCCAAACGAGCGCATGAATACCGTCTTCAAGTTGTATCTCCAGATATGGGTAATGTGGGGGATTGCATCCGGATACTGCGTATACCCTATCAAGTCCGTGCTGAAACGCATCAGCCGCGCCATTGGAACTGGCTGGAAGGTTCTATTCTGCATACTCCTACTGTCCTGCTGCATATTTCCGTTCACTGCCACATCCGAGCGGATCGGATTTCATCACAACCCACCGACACTGAACGGAATTGTGTATCTGAATGGATCGGATGGCGCGGATGGCGCGGATCGGGGAGATTATACGGCGATTATGTGGATTCGCAGGGAAATTGCGGGAACGCCGGCAATCGTGGAGGCGCCAGGGAACTGCTACTCCACGGATTCAAGAATCTCGGCATTCACAGGTCTTCCGACTATAATCGGCTGGCGCGGGCATGAATTGATGTGGCGCGGGCCGGATGGCTGGTGTGAGATAAGCACCAGAACAGAGGACGTGAACACAATCTATGACACACAGAGTACGCAACTCGCAATTGATTTAATGAATCAATATAATGTTAGTTACATCTACATCGGATCGACCGAACGTGCGCGCTATGGCAGGGGTGTGGACAAGTTCGAGGACGAGGATTACTTCGAGTGCGTGTATCTGGGACTGAATCGGATATACCGGGCGAAAATGTGCTCATGAAAAAGTATTTCAGTGAGCAGTATAAAATGAAAACGTGGTGATCATGATGCATGATGAACGAGTAATGGAACGTGTGGAGACTGGCATACCCGGATACGATGAGCTACTTGGAGGCGGTTTCTTTAAGGGGTCCGTGAATGTGGTCATCGGCGGAACAGGCACCGGCAAAACGGTTTTCGGTGGAGAATTCATACATGAAGGTGCTAAACGTGGTAAGAAAGGGATGGTCGTCCTCACATCAGAGGAGACCGAGTATATACGGAGAGAGTGGTACACATCATTCGGCTGGGATTTCTGGAAACTCGAAGAGGAAGGAGACGTAACCTTTGTCGATATAGCGGATCCGGATCTGCGGTTGCAGAAGACCGTGGAGATTGCGCCGGACGAACTGATCAAGAGCTTCAAGAAACTGCTCGAAAACAAGATAGAGACTGTAAATCCGGATTTAATCTTCATTGACTCGCTTGAAGCGCTGTTTCTGGCTATAGATTCGAAGTATCGGCTGAAGAGTCTGGTGGACGACGTCTTCAACGTCCTGCGGAAGGCTCCTGCCACATGCATCATCGCAACCGGCGTAATCTATGGCGTGGATGAGATCATTGCATACAGCGCCGACTCGATTACAAACATAGGCATGGTGCGTGTGGGAAATAACCTCCAGCGCTCAGTCCATGTGGCGAAGCACCGTGGCTCGACTATCGTCAATCAGGTGCGTGTTCTGGAGCTATCAAACGATGGTATAAAGGTACTCTCGCAATCGCCGTATCTCGAGTTCTAAAAGACCGAATCCACAAGCTAAAAGAGGTTCAAAACGCCAACACCACCGAGTGTGATGCTTGTTACGATGACTCCGGCGAGCATAACCCCCGAAAGGATCGCAACAAACGCGTGTCTGAACTGTATCCCGAATACAAAGGCTGCTGCGCATCCGGTCCATGCGCCCGTGACCGGCAGAGGGATCGCAACAAATAAAAGGAGCGCGATTGTTCCGTATTTTTCGAATTTCGCGTTGTGCCGGTGGTATGTGCGCGTAAATAACCATCTGAAGAATACATCCCAGAAAACCCATCGCCGCAGATAACCGGAGACTGATTCAAGAAAGAGCAGGAGCGGAACGACCGGAAGCATGTTCCCGATCACTGCGAGAGTGTACGCAGTCAACGGATCCATTCCATACACCCCGATAGCCACTGGGATTGCCCCGCGCAGTTCCGCGATCGGCATCGCAGCGATCAGGACGGTTGCAACAGGTGGTGGTACCGATCCGAAGAGTCCAACGATAAAATCGATCATGCTTCTGATATTGGTTCAGTGCGTAATCAAATCATCGTTTTGATCGGCTATTTCTATACATGAACGTGTTTAGCTGACCACAAGTTATTGAGTGCATGCGTGTAAATGACTTTTCAGATCGATAATGTCACATTCTGGCAGTTATTCTTACATAAGACAATCCGGTGTAGCCAGAAAATAATGAAAAGTCTCCCATGTTCCGGAAAATAATAAAGTACTGTTGCATTCAGAAAGACTTATGCCGGCTCTGCCATCAATGAAGAATAATATCTCTCACATCTGACTAAAAATCGCTCAACATCACTCTAATCATGGATTACGATGTCGTCGTGGTCGGAGCCGGTCCTGCTGGCTGTCTGGCAGCGAAATACGCCGCAAAAAACGGGGCGAAGACGCTCATAATTGAAGAGCATGCATCCATTGGGTCGCCTGTGCAGTGTGCAGGACTGCTGAGCACAAAAGCGATCGATGCATGCGAGGTCCGTCCCGACAAGGGGTGTCATCCAATAACAGGTGCGTTCGTCTACGCACCTGACGGGCGGCGGATCTGCATATCGGGAGGTGAGATCAAGGCGTATGTGGTCGATCGCAGGCTATTTGACCGCACGCTCGCAGAGAACGCGCTCAGGTCAGGTGCAGAGATTCTCATGCGGACGCGGGCGTGCGGCATTGCGACTCGTGGCAACAGGAGAATTCTTCACGTCACAATCGAGGGCGAGCCTGATGTGATTGAGGCGGACGTTGTAATCGGCGCAGACGGGATTCAGAGCAGCATTGCGCGCTGGGCTGGTCTTGGAACATTCGAAAAGGTCCTCTGCGGCGCACAGGTGAACACGGTCTACGACTTCGATTGTTACGACTGTGTGGAGCTATTTCCGGGATCGTGTGCGCCCGGGTTCTTTGCGTGGGCGATTCCATATCATGAGAGTGCTCGCATCGGGCTTGCAGTCAGACCGACCGTGACGCCGGGATCAGATCCGGGACCGGAATCGATATCACAATCACAATCACAATCAGGGTCTGCGTGCTGGCACCTGAAGCGGCTACTCTCTGATCACCGGGTCGTCTCCCGGAAGTGCCTATCAGGCATGACCGGTCTTGTGATGGGTGGGATTCCGATCGGCGTTTTGCAGAGAACGGCGGCAGATTCCGTGCTGATTACGGGTGACGCTGCAGGGCATGTCAAGCCGACATCGGGAGGCGGCGTATATCCCGGGGCGGTCTGTGCGAAGATTGCGGGGCGAGTTGCCGCAGATGCAATTAGAGACAGGGATACCTCCGCAAGGCGGCTTTATGAGTATGATCGACTCTGGCGAGCTGAGATCGGGCGAGAACTTGCGATCGGAAAGAGGATCAACGAGTGGATGGCACGCCTTGGTGATTCCGGGATCAACCGGCTGATCAGGGTGCTGGACGACGACGAGCTGCTGGACCTGATCACGAGGTACGGGGATATGGATTATCCGTCCGTTGTTCTGCGGAAGCTTCTGATGAACACGAAGAGCGTTGGCGCTCTTTTGAAGCTGGCTCCAATCTGTCTTCGGTGAGATTGGTGAGAACATCCGTTCAGAGAAGCCTGTGACTCCATCACCGCTACACGTAGCGAGGGGCTTCTGCTGCATATCTATAAAGGAGTGTGCGACCAAGGATGGCACGATGATGATTACATGATCGAACTGAGAAGCGAGCCATACACCCTTGTCTCACGTCCGGATATCCAGGAGACTGAGAAGCGATTCCGAGCCCTCCTCACCGCAGAATGGTGCAGCGGGATCATGTTCAATGTGCTGGTGCACAGGAAGTTTGCACAGCCCATCGAATACGACGGCATACTCTGGAATCATGAATCGATGCTCTTTATCGAGTACAAGGACTCGGTCACCGCGTACAGGCGGATGAGCGCAAAACGAGCACAACAAGTGGCTGATTCCTCTGGAAATATTGCGAGGAGGTTCGGGTTCGACGGATATTCATATATCTTGGTGGTAAATGGAATTCCCGAGGAGACCAGAAAAGGCGATGTCGTGGTGATCCCGCTCGAAAGATTACCAGATTATAAACCGAATTTCCAGTCAACGAGACCGGAACTTGATTACGTGTATAAACTGATCGCACAGTATGAGCGGGAAGATAATCCGGCAGATGCTACGAGAGATAAGGTGGTTCGCGAGTTGCGTGTGCTGAGGGATATGATCGAGCAGAGGAAATGACTGTCACGCAAGATACCGGATAGCCACCTTTTTATGGTTCACAATCTATTGACACTACATCACGAATGCATAACGTTGTGGTGCGAAAATCGTCCGCAATGTTTCCGAAGAATTACGAAAATTGGTATGGTGACGTACGAATGATTGACGAAAAAGACCTGAAGATACTGGAGATACTTCGCGAAAATGCTCGCACACCGCTCACTGATATTGCGGAGAAACTCGGTGTCAGCGAATCCATGATACGAAAGCGCGTAAAATCGCTTGAGAATGAAGGCGTCATAAAACGATATACAGTCGTCGTCGATCCTGCAAAACTCGGATACAACTCGGTCTCATTTGTCGGTCTCGATGTTGAACCCACGCATTTTCTCGATGTCGCAATCAAGATGACGGAGTTTCCTGAGGTGAAATTCGTCGCAACCTCAACAGGCGATCACATGATCATGACCGAAATCTGGCTCAAGGACGGAAGAGCGCTCGGGAGCTTCATCGCTGAGAAGATCGGGCGGCTGGAGGGCGTGCATAAGGTGTGTCCGGCTGTCATCATGGAGAAGCTGAAGGATACTTGCGGATGATTGGACGGTGAAATCGAAGATTGGGGTCATTGGATGATAATTGTGTTATCCATTAGCAGGAGAGACATTCGTGCTCGACTGCTCTCTGATTTTAAACAAAGTATATAATACGAATTTCGTGGATGGGCGAATGCTACAAGTGGGATTGTTGGGTTCTTCGCTGTTTTGTATGGGTAACACGAGCACCCATTCTGCTAAATGGGGCATCGGTGCAGAAGAGCTATCCCGGAATAAAACATGGAGAATAAAACTACAGAGGACACAGAGAGTCACAGAGAGATGTAACCTATTTTAAAATGGGATTTGCGAGTAATAGTCAATAAAAAAAACTCTGCGTTCCTCTGTGCCCTCTGTGGTTAATTATCTATAAAGAATAATACATGATTTCATCACCATGATTCCTCCCGGTTGGGTCACCTTGGTTTCAGACTACCCACACGGAATAGCGAAGAGCCGATTGTTGTCTCATCAACTTAATTTTAGACGTATCTTTGACACTACAAATACTCATTCTTGATCCTCTTCGCCACGAAGAAAACATGTAACCGCCTCTACATCGCGGTTTCGTTTTATCAATCTCGCGTGTAGCGCCGACAAAGTTGGAGAGAAAGCAATACTTTATAATAGCGAAATACGGACGCTGGTCGTGGTTTTTAGCATGGCTGATGGTGATAAATTTCCGGATGTTGAGGTTTGATGCAGGGTTTATATAGTGCTAAAGATACGTTTAGACAATTTTTACAATTCAATGAAACTAAGTATATTATATAAATTTTATTCTTTTATGACGCGAACGACCCCCCCCATTCCACGCGTGGACTGGAAGTCCGGGGTCTCTGTGGGGTGGAGGGGACGGGGGATGGATATTATAATCACTCCAAATGGAGCGGTTTTGAGCCTTTCAATAGTTTTTTACTATCCGCTTTTACCTTGCGTTCCAATTTTTTAGCATCTTCAGCCGGAGACAATTCTTCAGGTATGATATCGCTTTTTACCAACAACGACCGCACTTCAGCGTTGTTCTTGACATGTTCGCCAGTAATTTGCATCTCGCCTACTAAATCGTCTTTTTTAACATTGAAATTCGTGATTTCGGTTGCGAAATCTTTTGCTTTGATAGTGATGGTAGGTAAGAAATCAGCCAACGTCCGTCCCTTTGGAACGCCCAATTTCTTTTTCATATTTAGGGTGGTATGCCCCCCAAATAACGCCTTATCACCTTTGCTTCTTATTCGTCCAAATCCCGGGTTATCTACGCCTCTTTCATAAATGAGTTTGGAAAACTCTTTTTCCGTGGTTGTTAATTTCTCTCTTGCTTGTAACCGTTCTATCACTTCTATCCGTTCTTCTATAAGTTCCTGCTTGCGTGTTTGTATGGCAAAATAACTTTGAGCGAAGGCGATTTGTTCTTTTCTTGGATCCCCGTTTTGAGCAATCAAGTAACATGCATACCTGGTGAGCATTAGGTCGTCAATTTGTTTCGTCGCTCCTTTCGGCATGTTTATCGTTTTGTTGACGTCAACAAAATGATCAGATATACGTTGGTCGGAGTTCTCGCATGCGGTTTTTGCTTTTTTTACTACTTGAAGAAAGTTTCTCCATTCAGCATAGTTAAGTAAAACTTGCAAATCTCTTGCAAGCCAGTATTCAACATCGTCTTCTTGATAAGCCGCTTCTTCAAATCCCATATTTAGTTTAGCAACAATTTCTTTTTCCATAAGTTCAGCCACCTGACGCAATTTTCATTATTTGATTCACCTCACAAAACCCTTCCGCCACGCGACCACCCCAACCCCCACGCACACCCCTGCCAGTCCCTCAAAGTCATCATACCCCACACTCAAGTATCGGGCTTGTGTATTGCGATTCATCGTTTCACGCGGCACTGTCTGGAAATCCAGTGATTTCCGTAATGGTCAGTTGGATGTGCAACAACGCAAAAGACGCGAAGATTGAGATTGGCAACACTCTTTGCGTCTCTGCGCCCTTGCGCCATTGCGTTAAATTAGAAAACAATAACGCAAAGACGCAAAGACGCGATGGCACAAAGAACAAAAGTCTCCGGGTGCATTTCACTGGGATTTTCGATTGTGCCGTTTCACGCATACGATTCCACGCGTTCCGATGATACCATTCCTCCGAAAGAACAATAATTCGTAAATTCTACGATCAAAAGAATATCGTAGCATTGAGGATTGTGAGCGCATCAAGGGAGGCTGACCATACCGTCATCGTTAATATCTGCATCACCGCTGTATTCGCCGCGGGAAATGTCTGCGAGCGCGATCACATAATCAACTGATGTGACTGATCCATCGTGCTTCACTTCCCGGAATCATCTCTTTGAGATTGTGCGGCTGGCAACAACGAGTGCGAATGCGAGCATGCCTGCTGCAAGCAGCCCTGAGAATCCCGGAATTGCGATGCCGAACGGCAGCGTTTCGCGCTTTGCAACGGTATCCGCATGCATTGTGCCCCCAACGAATATTCCGGTAGCCTTAACCACGGTTCCTGCCTCAAGCAGGGTTCTGCCATAAAACTTGATATCGAGATACCGTCCACCGTCCTCGACATCCATCCGGTAGCCCATACCGGACTCCCTGACGTCGGTGAGGTTACCGATTACGGTTATCTTCCTGCCGTTGTATGCTTGCGGGTTTTCCATCAGTTCCGGAATCGAGACCGTTTTGGAGTCTGCAATGGGCCAGTGAATGGCGCATTCCGGGTCGAAGACACTTTCCCCGACCCGTTTATAATAGAAAATCCCGATCATCTTCGCGGTATCGCCCTCCTCGAACCCCTCGAACATCGACCTGTCCCTTGTGTCAACTGCGATACTCTGTTCTCCTTCGCTGATACGCACATCGCAAGAGATGTTTGTGAGCGTTCCAACGATCGCAATTGTTCCGATCGTGATCGTGCCGTCGTAATACTCCGGATCTGCCATAACCTCTGCCACTGTTGATTCCGGTGTGTTGAAATTGATTGCGGATGCCGGAACCGCCAGAACGCAAATGACCAATATCGATAGTAGCATCACTGTTGGTGATCCGCATCCCTGTGAGTGCCATAGTTCTACAGGCGTTGCAATTTGTCTGTTTATACTATCCAAGTCATATCCCCCGCATCATCAATTATGTATGTGACAGTATTTTACCTTTGCGACTTCCTGTTCGACATTGCGCCGGGGCTGCGTCTCTTCAACGAGTTCCCATGCCCCGCCCGTAAAAAATTGAGACCGATTTCTGGTATTGCACAGTGTAACTACATGGGTACCTAAAACAGTATCACGCGACCTCGCTATACCGACACTGCTTGACCCGGAACACAACATGAGCCATACGGGAATTTAACCGCAAAGTGCGCGGAGGATGCTACAGCTCTCCCGCGTTCCTCTGTTACCCTCCGCGGTTATTTTTCTTGCCAGAAAGCATAGAATCGCAATCGGTAGACCAATCAACATACTTGAGTAGTTACTGCGCAGTATTCATTCCCCGACCATCACTGTTCCGCACCTCGGGCACGCCTGACTGAAGCACGGTTTGCCTGGCTGTTGCGGCTTCGTGTATCCGCAGTTTGGGCATCTGCACGTCCGAACCAAACCAAAACCTTGCCGTCCGCCGCCTCTTCCAATGCCCTGTACTCTTTCATCTGCTTGATTCATCTGCACTTGCACATACCAACATACGCTCCGCAGCCGGCACACCTATCGATTGCGATCTGGTATTTCATGATCCGTTCACTGGCATCCGAACGTTTACGCCATACCTGCTTCCGAAAGCTCGCCGTTCATGTACTGTTGGGCAGCATCGCGGACCGTGCCGCTTGCACCGGTCATCATCTTAATCCCTGCGGCGGTGAGCGTCTGAACAGCGTTCGGTCCCAGATGCCCGGTTATGACAACGCCTGCGCCCTTGCCGGAGACGGTCTGTGCCGCCTGAATCCCTGCGCCGCTCGATGCATCCATGCTCGAATTCTGCACCGCCTCGTATTCCATCGTCTCCGAGTCCACGATCACGAAATACGGGCATCTCCCGAATTTTGGATCGATTGCTGCATCTATATCAGGTCCTGCCGCGGTTACACATATCTTCACGATCAATCACCTTTCACGAATTGCTCGATCGCATCAACGATCGCCTCAAAGGCACTGGCAGCCTCGGAGTCATGCTCCAGAACGAAGGGAATTCCGCTGTCGCCAGATTCAACGATCGTGACTTCGATTGGGATTCTGCCCAAGAACGGAACATTCATGTCGGAGGCGGCATGCTCTCCACCGCCGATCTTGAATAAATCGATTGTCTCGCCGCATTTCGGGCACTTGAACCCGCTCATGTTCTCCACGATCCCGATAACCGGCATGCCAAGCTCTTTTGCGAAGGTGACCGACTTCCTCGAATCCAGGAGCGCAACATCCTGTGGTGTGGTGACAACAATCGCCCCATCGAGATTTGGGATCAACTGAGCAACGCTCAGCGGCTCGTCGCCGGTTCCGGGTGGGAGGTCGATTATGAGACAATCCAGGTCGCCCCAGAAGACATCCGAGAGGAACTGCTTGATCGCACCCATCTTGAGTGGACCCCTCCACACCACTGGCGTGTCTTTGCTGGCAAGCAGGAATGCAAGCGACATAACCTTCACCCGCGGAGGCACCAGGACCGGCGCGATGCCGTCCTCAGAAACATCGGGGCGCACATCCTCGATTCCGAGCATTTTAGGGACGTTCGGTCCGTGAATGTCTGCGTCCAGGATCCCAACCTCGTACCCCTTTGCTGCAAGGGTTAGCGCGAGGTTAACAGACACCGTGGTCTTTCCAACGCCACCTTTCCCGCTCATAACCATTATTTTATGCTTTACTTTACTCATACGCTCGTTCAAGCGTTTTTCCTGATCCATATCTTCTTCGGTTTTCATGATTTCACCATCGTATTGTGTGCGTGATTCTTATTGTATATGGTGCTGCCTCACGCTGATCAATCCCGGGGTGCCCTTTTCCGGCGCATGCTCCCTATCGCTTCCATCCTCTTAATCACTTCGCCAGTCTCCTCAAGAGGCGCTGCGCACGGCATGGCATGACGTGATCGTGATCAGATGGTGAGTTGCGCGCGTCGGCGTCGTCCCGGCATTTTTGAATAGATAGTCACAACCAGCTTAAAGCACTCGGTCGTGGCAGGGGGACTTCTTATTTACTTCATTCATCGGCGAGATGGTTGTAACGCAGATTACCAGGTAAGCAAAATCATTCCGTGATTTAATCCCTTTTTACAGGAGATCCTGCCGATAACACACAGATGATTAAGATTCACGAGTCACGGTACGGAATCTCAATCTCCAGAAGATCCCTTGCAACCCGCACCCGGTCAAAGACCTTCTCGGCATCCTCTAAAATCGGTGTCGGATCCGCATATCTGGAACTGATGTGAGTCAGTACCAGTTCCCGCACATCTGCCTCCTTTGCAAGGAGTGCCGCCTCTCTTGCTGTGGAATGCATCGTCTCATGCGCCCAATCAATGAGATCGTGCGTAAGGCTACTGTCATGGATCAGCAGATCTGCGCCACGGCTCGCCTCAAGCACCTCATCGGTTGGTCTGGTGTCCCCGGTATAGACGACGCACCGCCCGGGTCTGGGACTGCCAAGCACATCATCAGGATGCACCATCCCCCCGTCCACGGCAATGCTCTCGCCATGCTGCAATCTGGAGAATAGCGGTCCCGGTGGAACCCCCAGTTCGACTGCTCGCTCGCGGTTGAACCTGCCTATTCGCTGATTTTCAGAGAGCGCATATCCAATCGACGGTATATTGTGCTCGGTTCTGATGGCTATGACCTCATACTCGCCCCGCTCGACCACATCGCCGGGCGAGAGCTCCGTAATCCGCACCTCGAACCCGGGTCTGGTGTATCCGATTCGTGTCAGGTATGCGATCTGCTCCTCTGACCTCTCCGGCACATATATGAAGAGCGGCGCCTCCCGTCCGTGGAAGGACATGGTCTGGATCAGTCCAGGTATGCCGAGGATGTGGTCGGCATGCAGATGTGTGATAAAGATCGACGATAGCTTCATCATCCCGGTCTTCGCACGCATCATTTGCCGTTGTGTCCCTTCGCCACAATCGAAGAGTAAGAGTTCGCCTTCGCGGTTGATCAGAACGGCAGATGGGTTCCTATGCGGCGTCGGTAGCGAGCCACCAGTTCCCAGAAAGATTATGCGGAGCATGCATGCCGTATTTCATGCTTCCCGTATTTAGTTGTTAGGGCAGAACTCACGTTCTGTACCGCCCCCATAACCCGTATCCCCTGCACAGTTTTCGCCTACGCGTCGAAGAGCACAAAATCAAGTCGAGCCGTCCCCTTCCGAGTCCAGTAATCGCATCGGTAGCATATCTGCATATCTGCTACCAGTTCCAGTTCAGAGTTGCATTTCGGACATTTGTTCAGAATTGCCATAGTCGTTACTCCTTTGAATTATGACAACGCAGCCCGATTTCCGGGCTGCGCCCACGCCTTTGTTACCCCATTGTGTAGTCCCACGCGAGCGGATTTCTACTGCCAAAATACTCGTGGTAAAAGATAGATTGGCGTGACACTGATATATAGAGGATTGTGAATGGTGTGCTATTGTAATGTCACGATTGTGCCACAATCGTGCTACTGCTGAGTATCCAGATTCGCATAATCGAGGACAGTGCCACGCGCTTCAGTGATCTTCATCGCCTCTACGAGGCTCTCGTAGCGCCCATGTGCAAGCCCACTTGCGATCAACGCAGCGCCCTGTGCCGATTCCTTTGCGATCCTTACGCCGTTTAACCCATTCACCAACCGAACAGGCGCAATCAGCTCCAGTCGTTCGGTCAAGTCCGCCTTAATCTCAGGAATCTTTGACAATCTGCCAGAGAGCAGCACCTCTTCCGGTGCGAGTGTTGCTATGAGTGCGCAAACATTCTTGACTGCACCCTCTGCGAATGCACGCCACGCATAATCGTGCAGCACAAGTTCCTCCGGCGCAATCTTGCTTCCGGCAAGCGTTCGTGCACCCCTGCTTGTTACAAACTCTTTGGGAAACCCGCGGAGCATGTATGCGAGTTCAGAGTCCATCGCACCCATCGAGAGGAAGCCGATTCCACCACTGCTCCCGCCGATGCCGTCCACAACCCGCCCCGAATCAACAGCGATTGCAGCGGTGTGCGCAAAACCAATCTCCAGCAATACAAGCGACGTCTGGTCATAATCGATGTTGCGCCTTGTTGCCTGATCCCGAACTGCGAGCGCACATGAGCAGAGCTTGTCAGGGGTGCCCATGTCAATTCTGTTGATCTTTCGATAGGATGGAACCGTTGGAAGGTGTATGACCCCCGGGATGAAATAGACTGGAAGATTGTGTTTCTTGAGCGTCTCGATTAACCCGCGCATTCCGAGTATCGATTTTTTATCACCCTCTGAGACAAGCGACATCAGAAAAATGTCCATGGGCGTTATATCTGAGATTTTCTTGACAGGTATCCCGTACCCGGAGGGTCCGACTATGAGATCCGGGTCAAGCCGCTCCAGCTCATCGGTCACCGATTCAGGGTCTGCTGCGATTTGTTTCGTGGGTATCGCTACGTCAAGGACGATCTCGTCACAATCGCAGTCCAGCCCGAGGAGATCGAAGCTCTTTGTGCCGGGATCAATTCCAACAACGCATGACATAAGGATGTGATAGTGGCTTCGGATGTATAAATATATACCATGGGCTCGATTACATCACTGTGATTACGCGCGTATCGGCAATTGAGGCAATCGCTGCAGAACTGACTGATGAGCTTGTGATCTGCAATATCGGGTATCCAAGTAGGGAACTGTACGCATCAGACGACAAAAGGACGCATTTTTACATGCTTGGCTCAATGGGGCTCGCATCGTCGATCGGGCTTGGATTGGCGCTGGCGCAGCCGCGCAAGGTCGTGGTTCTCGATGGTGACGGCTCGCTTCTGATGAACCTGGGCTCTCTTGCAACAATCGCAAACCATGCGCCCGAAAACTATCTGCTGATCGTATTGGATAATCAGTGTTATGGATCGACCGGATGCCAATCGACCGCAACAGCGCAGGAGACTGATCTGGCAGCGATTGCGTCCGGGGCAGGTGTGCACAGCGTGCGAACGATCTCAACAATGGATGCGCTGCGATCCGGCGTGCACGAATCCGGCGTGATTGTCGTTAGAGTGGCTGTGGGGAACGCGAATGTGCCGATCATCGACCTAATGCCCGCGGAGATCAAGAGTCGGTTTATGCGGGAGATCGCAGGTGCGTGATCGCTTCTGGATTTCTGAGAGCACTTGTTCTGCTGCTGACCTATTCGACACATCAGACATATCAGACACATCATGCCCCCACATCTGCGGCTCTCTGATATCTCGCGTGAAGGTGTTCAAACGACCAGTCACATCGGTTATTTACCAAAACTCGCTCTACTCTGGTTTCGAGGAGTTTATTAAGAATTTGGTCTATTTCCAACAGTTTTTATCGCGAATTTAACGAATGGACGAATGACACGAATTTATTACGGTTTAGCATTCGTGAAATTCGTTTATTCGTGAAATTCGTGATCCCTACGCACTTAATACTACACAGGCAAGATTCATCTACGAGATGCCTGGCATACGCGAATTGTCAAAGAGCCACATCTGCCAGTGCCTCCTCGATTGCCTTTTTGTGAAGTTCTGCTGACCTGTGAATCCCGCCACGCGTACCGCGCACGGCGCGACACGGGTATTGCTGCACGAGGAGCCCGGCTCTTCCCGGTGCATCCGCAACCGGAGTTCCGATCAGTTGTGAGGCTGCCCACCAGCTTGCGCCGCACGGCGATCCTCTGATGACGCGCACATCCCGGATGACCCCATCCGTAACCACCACCCTGAATCGAGGTCTTCCGAGAACGCTTGCGAATTCATCGATTACCCGATCCCCGCATGGCAGAAGCGAGCAGCATATCTCGTCTGCGTGGATGTGCATCCGGTACCGCTCAGCGATCTTTCGCAGTTCGGCTGTGTCGCTTCCGGATACGATTACCGCACCCGCGCCCGATTCTGCCGCGCAGGCTGCGAATGCGGGCGTAAGGTCGGGGTGAAGCGCGAATATGATCACAAGATCGGGCGGGGCGCCGGAGGAGATGCTTGTATTCTTTGTGTATGGTTTTGTATCTTCGATAAACTCCGGCAGAGCTTCCGGAACAGAGATCCGGGTAACCACAAAGTCAGTCTTCTCCTCAATCGTCAGAATCGCACGCTCCCCATACTTACCTCTGGTGACAACTGTGATTGTGAGCATTGGTTGGGTGGTTTGTCCGAATGACTATTAATCTGACCTAAGACTGCAATCCCACAGATCCACATCCGAATCAGGCAGCCACAATCCTGACACACTCCAAACACAATCCAAACGTTAAATACACGTCCTGCCAACGTAATGGTTTACCACATATATTCCGCACATCACACATCCGGAGGCTATGACACACATGACAAGAATGTTGGAAATTAAGAATCTCGTAAAGGATTACAGTATTGGATCAGAGACGAAGAGAGCGCTTGATGGAATCAGTCTCAACGTTGATGCGGGGGAGATCGTTGGTCTGATAGGGCGCAGTGGCGGCGGAAAGAGCACGCTTTTGAATATCATCCGCGGGTTTGAGACGTTCAATGAGGGGGAACTGATACTGGATGGGCTCGAGGTCACACCAGACTCCAGTAAAGAGACTTTTTTAGAACTCAAAAAGAATACGGCGATACATCTCCAGCGGTCGTTTGCGTTATGGTCGGATTATGTGGTGAACGATGTTCTCAGGAAGATATATTCGCTCAGAATCGGCTACGAAGGAATTCCTCCGAAAGACCTGCCTGATTATGACTCGCTGGAAGAAGAGGCGATGCGATATGTCAGGATGGTCGGGATGGAGGACAAAGCGTGGCATGTGGATTACGTCCTGAGTGGAGGCGAGAAACAGCGGGTAATCATAGCGAGGCAGCTTGCAATGAAGCCAAAGATACTCCTGCTCGACGAACCAGCGACGATGGCGTGCCCCAAGACCAAGCAGGAGGTTCTCGACACGCTGAAGAACGTGAACCGGGAAACCGGGCTGACCATGCTCTGCGCATCGCACCTTCCCGACGTTCACAGATATCTTGTAGATCGGTTGATATGGCTTGAGGACGGCAAGGTGATTGATGAAGGCGATCCCAAGTACGTACTCGGAGAATTTCTGAAAAATATGCCTGAGCAGGTACCTTTACCAAAAAGAAGCCCCGACAAAAGGGAGCCGATCATACAATTGAAGGATGTTTCACACAGGTTTTATCTCATATCAGTCGGAGGAGAGACGCTGAGTTTTAACTCGCTCAACTTCGCGATAAACGAAGGGGAGATCACATCGATTGTGGGTCCGAGCGGCGCAGGGAAGACGGTTCTCTGGAAGATGTTGTCTGGTTTCCTGTTTCCAAAGAAGGGGGAGGTGCTTTACCGGCATGAAGGCGAATGGGTGCTCATGAACGCGTACCACAAGAAGCGGATGGAGATCAGAAGTAAAATCGGGATCATGTTCCAGGAGTTTGCATTGAGCCCTCACGAGGTAATCCTTGACCAACTCGCATTCAAACTCGGGGTGAAAGGGCAGCATGTGGTGCATGATGCACAGGAACGGGCGGAAAAGCTTGGCATAACAGAGAACGTGCTGGATATGATATATCAGCTCGTGGATATGCCGGGAACCGATGCAAAGGAGAAACTTGAAGCGCTCGGATACTCTCCGGATATCTTCGGCGAGCTGTTCCCGCGTTTTCCGCACACTGAAACCGTGAAGTACGCTGAAACGGTCTTCGGCACTCTCGATCTCTCGATGGATGTGCTGGACAAGTACCCACAGGAGTTGTCAGGCGGCGAAAAGGTGCGGGCGATGCTCGCAATCACGCTTGCACCCCATCCGGAGATCCTGCTCCTTGATGAGCCGTTCGGCGATCTGGATCCAATCACGCTGCGCGATGTCACAAACTCGCTGAAGCGGATCAATGAGCAGTTCGGGACGACGATTCTTCTGATCAGTCATCATCTCGATTTTGTGAAGGAGGTCTCGCACCGCGCAATTCTGATTGATGATGGCGAGTACATAATGGATGGAAAACCGGACGTTGTCTGCGATGAACTGATCAAGCGGTCGGGTGCCCTGTATCTGCAGTGACTGTGCGTTTCCGGATGCCAGAGAGCCAAACACTTCCGAAACGAAAAAGTGGCTCTTTGGTAATTCGCGTTGAAACATCTCGTAGATAAATTATGTCCGCGATGTGTTGGGGACGTGGAGATCACGAATGGCACGAATAAACGAATTTCACGAATGCTAAACCTGAATAAATTCGTGCCATTCGTCCATT
>DAOVGE010000072.1 GCA_030672605.1 Methanosarcinales archaeon | reverse complement strand
TATCTGCAGAAAGACTATCAATCCCGGAATCTCCAGTTATCACAGCCTCTGCCTGCTCGACATTGTGATCCTGCAGTGCCTCAACTGAGTCCTTGATCGCTGAATTTGCCAGTTCTCCGAGCCTCAAAACGTTCTGTTGTATGTCTACAAGTTTCTTGTAGTATTGTTCTTGAACCATCATATTCCTCCATATTCATCTATCCAAACCTTCCTGTGATATGATCCTCGGCACTATTCCTTTCCGGATTTTCAAATATCTGCTTCGTCTTTCCAAGCTCAATCATCTCGCTCCGGAGGGAGAATGCCGTGTGATCAGATACTCTCGCTGCTTGCTGCACGTTGTGCGTAACGATTGCAATCGTCACATTCTTTGATGCCGGTGCATCACTGTACCAGGGGTTTAAGCCACGGCTTTCGATTTGACGGTCTTTTTCTGTCATTTCATAAGCCCCAGCGATTCAATAAACTCCCTGCCAGCGATGACATCGGGTAACGTCTTCATCTCAAGCACATACGTGCTGCAAAAATCAAGCTGGCAGAGGACACCCTCGAAATCAACAGAACCCCTGCCGGGTGCGAGATGCTCATCATACACGCCGTTGTTGTCATGCAGATGCACAACCTCAATCTTGCGCCCCATACGTTCGATGAACCATTCAGGCGGGATGCCTGAGTGGTGGGCATGACCGATATCAAAGGTCATGCCAAAACCGGGATTTCGGTTCAGAATATCCTGAATCGCCTCCGGATACAGCCCGAATTTAGTTATGTGCTTCTCAAAACTGTCGTTCTCAACCAGGAGTCTCGTATCCAGCCCCTCATAAGCCGTCGCAATCTCATCGAGCGATGCCCTCATGTTTTCTTCAGCCTTTGCAGTGACTCGTTTATGGTACTGCTCCGGAATGTGTCCCGCGTGTATGTTCACCCACGCCTTTGAACCGACCTCTTGCAGATACTTGCCTATCCGGATCACCTGGGCGACGCAGGACGCTCTTACTCGTTCGTTCACACTCGCAAGGTTGAATTCCCGGCTCGGAGCGTGGTACGAGATCGTAAAATCGTATTCGGAGAGAACCCGCCCCAGGAGTGCAGAGTCCACCGTTCCGTATACATAATCGTTGTCTTTTCTGACCTCGATATGGTTAAATCCATTCGAATGCAGAAAATCCAGGAATTGTAGAGTGTCTTTCCCGAAACGAAGATCCAGAGCCGCTCCAATTCGTTTCATCTCACACCGCCTGCCGCATACATGACCTCCCCGCCCACAATCGTGCGTGCAACAACAGGAAGTTCCATCCGTTCTGAGACGACCAGCAGATCTGCCCGTTTCCCGATCTCGATTGACCTGGTTGTAGTATGGGAGCCCCCATCATGGTGGCATAACCCGATCAGCGACCAGTTCCCGCTCACCGCCCGGAAGCACCCGGTAAATCCGCAAATCACCATAATCAACCTCGATTAAGTTGTAGCACTGCGTTGTTCTCGCCTTGATCTTGTTTGAACATGCAGTCCCGGCATTCACGACAAACATCTCATTCAGCCGCCAGACCCAGGGCACATGCCTGTGCCCGCAGAGCACGAGATTAACGCCGCACCGGTCAAGCAGTTCAAGCACATCGCCTGAATCAACAGGAATCTGCTCCTCACGCCCGGTCATCGGAACCGGGATCAGGTGATGGTGGAGCGCGAAGACCTTGAAACCGTCCGTCTCAAAACTCTTCGCAATCCAGTCATACAGGTCCCTTCCAACATGCCCGTCATCGATGTCGGGCTGGGACGAATCCACCCCGACAACCGTGACGTCGCCAAGAGAATGGCATGAGGTGCGTGCTCCGAAGAGATCCTCGAAGAACAGGTACCCGACGTTTCTCGAATCGTGATTTCCGGGAACAATCACCTTGTTTTCGCAATCGATCTTGTCAATCAACTCTTTTGCACCTGCAAACTCCGGATAAGAGCCGTTCTGGGTCAAATCCCCAGTCACGACCACGATATCCGGAGCGATCTCATTTATGCCCTCTACCACGCTTTCTGCAACATCGGCGAGAAAGTGGGCACTCGATACGTGGATATCTGAAATATGCACGATTCGTGTCACGTAATCACTCTCACTCATCACTCTGAGACCGGTATGAAGTGCACCTCTGAAACGATCTTCTGCCCCGCACTCGAGAGCACAAAGTCGAGGAACGCCTGCTCATCCGCGTCCGGCTCGCCATCTGTAATCATTAGAAGTGTTCTTGAGATTGCATACTCGCCGCTTCGGATATTCTCGACTGTGGCGAGGGTGCCATCGAGTCTCACAGCCTTAATATCGGAATCGACGTATCCAAGGGACAAAAATCCGATCCCATGCTCATTTCCAGCGATGGTTGTTCGCACCTTCCCATTCGAGTCCTGAATGATCGCGTAGTCCGTGACTTCTGTTTTGATGGGTTTCAGAACCGAAGCCTCAAAGCAATCCCTTGTCCCTGAGCCTTCTTCTCTTGAAACTACCATGATCTCTGCGTCCGCGCCTCCGACATCCTGCCAGTTTGTGATCGCGCCGGTGTAGATGCCCTGAAGCTGTTCCATCGTGAGATCGCTGACCTGGTTAGATGGGTGGACAACGATGGCGACGCCATCCTTTGCAATACCATGCGTCACAAGATTCGGGTATGACTCCCGCTCAGAATCCTTCATGTCACGGGATGCGTCTCCGATGTCCACTGTGCCGTCAGCGACTGACTTCACGCCGTGCGAGGATCCGCCTCCGGATACATATATCTGGCTGCCCGGATGCGCCTCCATGTATACACGAGCACATTCTTCTGCTATTGGAAGAACGGTTGTTGATCCTGCGATCTGCAATTGCAGTGATGAAGAAGCGCCATCACCACCACCATTACCACCGATGCAACCTGATCCGAGCAGTGATGCTGCAACCACTGCAACGGTCAGGATAAATGTCGCCACTGTTTTATGTGACGAAAAACTGTGTGTTATGTGTGGTTTTTCCATTGGGGTATCACCGCGGTAACATAGACAACGAGAGTATATGTAGTTTTTCCAAATAAATATATAGATAGTACATAGTAGTAATAGTTCATAGGTACTATACATAGTCAGCGCCTTTGGTCAGGCGCGTACAACCATCTCATGAAGTACATTATGGAACGGTTGCGATGATCTGTTGCTGAGATGATGGGCGCGCAGAAGTCTTCCGCGCTCCCTATCAGAGAGATGGCAGAAAAAATACTGAGTCTAATGGATTCTGTGGTTCTTTAAACAACGCTGCAAACAGCGCGAGTGCTGCTGAGGGACGCGGAGGATGATGTAACTCTTGCGTTTCTACGCACACTCTGCGGTTATTTTTCTTGCCAGAACGCACAGAATCGTAATTAGAGGACCAATCAACATACCTGAGTAGTTACGTATGTACTACCCATCTTCTTGTGTCAATCTCGTGAAATCTCGTGGTTTTTTGCCTCAGCTACCACATACCTCTGATGTAACGCAAGGTCGCAAAGGCGAGGGAGCTACCGTTAGCGACCACAGAAAACGTCAGAACCAGAAAAGATAGTGGGGCTGGTGCGATTCGAACACACGATCGACGGGTCTCTCCGAACCCTCTATGGTTGAGGAAAGCACGAGTCAGTGCTCCAACGGCTCCTCACACGCCTGCCCCGTCGGGCGGGCATCAGTAGACCCGTTGTTCATCATTTATCCGCTGGAGCCCGTCGCCATACCTGGCTAGGCCACAGCCCCGCGTGGGCCCGATGCGATTCGAACGCATGATCCCCGCCTTGTAAAGGCGGTGTCATAACCGACTAGACCACGGGCCCTGCATGTTGACAGGTGACGTTATGCTTCATAAAATATTCGGTTATGAGTCTCATTTATATCGATGTGGAGCATAGATATCCGCATGACAGAACCATCCCAAGCCGATCTCTCTGAGACGTACCGTAATGCCGGAACGATCATAAGTTCTATAGTGGGCGAGGTTGGAAAGGTCATTGTCGGTCAGAAGGATGCTCTGGAAGACCTGCTGATATCGCTGCTCTCTAACGGGCATGCACTAATAGAGAGCAATCCGGGTCTCGGAAAGACGCTCATGATCAACACATTATCAAAGGCGATGGACCTATCGTTCAACCGGATCCAATGCACGCCTGATCTGATGCCGTCTGATATCACAGGCACGATGATTGTGGAAGAGCACGCCGGGGAAAAGCAATTCCGGTTCGAGCGCGGTCCCGTATTTGCAAACATCGTTCTCGCAGATGAGATCAACCGTGCGTCCCCTAAGACACAGAGCGCGTTTCTCGAGGCGATGCAGGAGAAGCAGATCACCGCCGGAAACGAGACATACAAACTGGATGTTCCGTTCTTTATTCTTGCTACACAGAACCCAATTGAGATGGAAGGGACATTTCCGCTCCCGGAGGCGCAGCTTGATCGGTTCCTGATGAAGGTTTTGATGGATTACCCGGCTCCTGAAGAGGAGCGCATCATAGTGGAGCGGTACACGGCGGCATCCGAACCGGATGTACATAGGGTCGTCCAGAAGGATGTGCTCCTGAAGTTGCAGCGTCTGGTACGACAGGTTCCCATTTCCGATGAACTGACCTCGCATGCCATTAACATCGTCACTGCAACTCGTAAGTGGAATAACCTCGAATACGGGGCGTCTCCACGTGCATCAATCTCCCTGATACTAACATCGAAGGCGAGAGCGCTTATCCACGGTCGCAACTTCGTATCCAGCGAAGACCTCCATGCGATGGCGTGCCCGGTCCTGCGCCACCGGGTCATTCTGACGTTTGAGGCGGAGCGGACAGGGATCACCCAGGATCAGGTGGTAATGGAGATTACGAAGGGTGTGAAGTAGCGCGAGCGCGTGCATCTGTTGCGCTGTCGATGGATTACCCTTATTATGTCAGATATGTAAGTTGGATAGCAGGTGAAATAAACAATGAAAATGCCAGCAAATTTTCGAACGCATTGCCCATATTGTAACAAGCATACGAAACACAAGGTCGAGCGTGTGAAGCCGAAGAAAGCATCATCTATGACCAGAATCGTGCGGCAGAAGAAGCGGCAGACGAGCATCGGAAACAGCGGGAAGTTCTCGAAGGTTCCCGGAGGCGATAAGCCAACCAAGAAGGTCCATCTCAGATACCGCTGCACCGAATGTGGCAAGGCACATGTGAGAAAATGTTTCAGAGCATCCAAGTTTGAACTGGTGGAATCATGATTAACGCAAATAAACAGATCATATCGACGCCGAGGAGCAGGTTTTTGCGCGTCAAATGCACGGACTGCGAACACGAACAGGTAATCTTCGGAAACGCCAGTACGGTAGTCACATGCATCCTTTGCGGGCGGACACTCGCAGAGCCAACAGGCGGTAGATCGAAGATACTCACCCCGATTGTTGAAGTTCTGGAGTGAGATTGATGCGAGAGTGGCCCAAATCAGGTGATCTCGTTGTATGCACCGTTTCAAAGGTGATGGACTTTGGCGTGATCGCGAAACTGGATGAATACGGCGGAAAGGAGGGCATGATCCACATCTCTGAGGTTGCTTCAGGGTGGGTGAAGTATATCCGGGATTACCTGCGCGAGGGTCAGAAGATCGTCTGTAAGGTGCTTGCCGTAAACCCGAAGCGCGGTCACATCGATCTCTCGTACAAGGATGTGAATGAGCACCAGCGAAAGGGGAAGATTCAGGAATGGAAGAGCGAGCTTCGTGCCGAGAAGTGGATCGGCTTTGCAGTCGGCGATGACAACGATGACATTAAGCAAAGTATCTGCATTGCATTGCTAGACTCGTTTGGCAGTCTGTATACTGCGTTTGAAGAGGCTGTAGTCTCTGGAAAGTCAGTATTGGTCGATTCCGGAGTCGAGGAGGAGTATGCCACAAAAATTGCCGAGATCGCAGCCGAGAACGTGAAGATTCCGTCTGTTGACATCACAGGTTTTCTTGATATGACCTGCCCTTCCCCGGATGGGGTGGACGCGATCAAGCGAGCGCTTGCTGCGGCTGCGAAAGCCGTTGATGGCGAGGGTGATGATATTGAGCTCACAATCAACTATGTCGGAGCGCCGAGATATCGCATTCATGTCACCGCGCCCGACTACAAACTGGCAGAAAAAGCATTGAAGAGCTCTGCAGAGCGAGCGATCGATGAGATACGACGTCTGGATGGTGTCGGCGAATTCCACAGACGCGAAGAGCGAGGGCAGTAGAGGGAGTCGTGCGGTTGTGAAGTCGAAAATTCTTAAATGCCGGGAGTGCAACCGATACACGCTGAAAACAATCTGTCCAGCGTGCGGTTCCGACGCCATAAACCCGCGTCCGGCAAGATATTCACCAGAGGATCGATATGGTGTGTACCGACGCCGGATGAAGAAATTTTACGATGATAGACAAACTTGACGAGGTCGACAGGCGGCTGATAAATACCATTCAGCTCGACTTTCCGCTGAATTCCCGCCCTTTTCTGGCACTCGGGGATCAAATTGGCATATCAGAGACGGATGTGATCGACCATCTCAAAAGACTCACGGATGTCGGCATAATACGGAAGATTGGTCCTATCATCAACACAGCTATGATCGGTGGATCCAGCACGCTCATTGCGATGCGGGTTTCCGATGATGTAATCGACGAGGTCGCAGCACGAATCAATGAGTTCGACGAGGTCTCCCACAATTACCTGCGCCCGGGCAGCTACAATATGTGGTTCACGGTCTCTGCAAGAAGCGAAGAGCGATTGCGCGAGATGGTACGCGAGATCGATGCACTCGGGTGTCCATTCCTCGAGCTTCCTGTGGAGCGGATGTTCAAGATCGGAGTGAGGTTTGAGGTATGATCAATCAAGAAGATGGGGGTGTGAAGATGGACGAATCAGACCTGAAATTGATAAGACTGACTCAGGATGGAATCGAACTTGTTCCGAACCCTTTCAAAGAGATCGCAGACGAACTTGGCATCTCAGAGGCGGAAGTGATCGATCGGATCGATTCGTTGATCGAGCGCGGCATTATACGTAGGTTCGGGGCATCGATCGGGCACCGCACGCTCGGAATCGTTGCGAATGCGATGTGTGCCTGGAATGTGCCTGATGAGCGCACCGAGGAGGTTGGAGCCGTGATGGCGGGGTTTGACGAGGTATCGCACTGCTACGAGCGTGTGAGATATCCGGAATGGGACTACAACCTGTACACGATGATTCATGCCCGCACAAGAGAGGAATGTGAGCATGTTGCTCGTGAGATCTCGCGCGCTACTGTTATTTCGGATTATACTATTTTATTCAGCGAGAGAGAGTTCAAGAAGACGGGTGTGCGGATATAGTCGGAGAGGGGGTGTTGAATTTTCTATTGATGGTATGAGGTGCTCTTTTTAGAATCTTCTCGATAGTTGGCACGTTGTGGTGGTGGAGTAGCTACGAATGTATGTTCTTTTCTGCTGAATTGGTTGTTTTTACGGTTTTTGGCTTGTGACGAACTGTTAGCTGTGATGCTCGGGTGCCAGACCAGATCACACAGTCCAATGATCCGGTTTCTGATATAGATATACGGCATGCCTCACAAAAACCCCATCTCACGCCCCAGCCTCGCCACCCCCGACTAAAGTCGGGGCATCCATGAGCATGGGGTCGGGCGGCGGTATAGGTATGGGCAAAGGTGGGGCGGGTGAATCAGTGGTATGTGTGAATGGATGCTGTTAGTGTCTGTTTGTCTTCAGTCAATCATCGTTTGAATAAAGTATAAATCACTTCGAAGCAATCCCAATATCAGTGATTACCTTTGTATATCTATCTTGATGAAAGTGGTGATCTTGGTTTCAATAGGCAATCTTCAAAACATCATGTAATCGCAGTTTTGGCGACACACGATCCTAAAACGATTGAAAATGCATTGAAAAGATATAGAAAAAAAATAAGAAAAGCGCCATCCAAAAAAAATCGTAAATTGGGAGAATTCAAGTTTAATAAAGCACCGGATAATGTGAAAATCGATATATTGGGCATTATCAGTTCTAAGAACGTCGAGCTTGGATATGTTCATGTCGAGAAGGCGCGTGTATATCCAAAACTTCGGGAGAAGAGGAATGAATTTTATGCGTATATGTGCAGGATTTTATTGGATAAATTCCTTCTCGAGTCGTCCGATCTAAAAATAGATCTTATTGTGGATCGGCAATTCGCTAAAAAGCATAGAGAGAATTTCGATAAATATCTTGGATGGAATATTACAGAGATATTGAATGGGCTGAAGGTGCTGAATATCGCCCACAGAGATTCGCACCAAGAACCATGTTTGCAAGCCGTTGATTTTGTTTGCGGTGCGGTATATCGATGCTACAATCAACATGACCCTAAATATTTCGAGATGGTCAAAAACAAATGTATTGTCACGCACGAAATGTGGAAATAGTGAACCCTACCCTACTCGTCCCAGGTACACATCCATTTTTTAGACGCCGTTGAGCCTGCCATGTTCACCCCCTTCCTCATGCATGTGCTGACCAGGGATGTGTATTGCCATTATTCATAACCATCATATCATGCGTGTCGTGGTGGTCTGCATGTTATGATGTGTGTGACGCAACTCAACTCAAAGCACCATCATCCTTTCGGGTGGACTTACTCACTACTACCGTGTTGTGCTATGCAGTATATATCACTTTTGGTTGGTTCGTGGTTTCGCATTGCAACATGCAGGATCATGAGCGCATCCAATGATGTTCTACTGCCGTCTTGGTTCATACTCCAACCCACAAAAACACGCAATCCGCGCGACCAGCCCCGACCTCCACGTCCATCGGGATAGATTCCAAAGTCACTAAACCCCGGACTTACGTCCAAGGCTGTACACCCGCGTTTTCGCATTCGGTTTTGCCTTCAGCGATGCTTCGCATTCTCCTGATCCTGTATGTAGCGCTCCACAACACCCCACCCACGCCCGCCCAACCCATGGAAGCGGGACTGCGCCGATCACAGATACCGCCCCCGCGCCTCAATCTCGCGCACGCGCGCAAGCACCTGATCAGCATCAGCAAACGTCCGTTTGTATCCGCGAGAGAATGCCCCCTCAAGCCCGGAATCGCTGTGCGTGCTCACAAAGGTCTGGAAGAGCACATGCACATCGACGCCCTGCGCCTCCACGCTCTTATCGAAGTAGCCGAGCCCGAAGTCGATGAAACAGATCCTGCCATCGTTTTTGATCAGATTTGAGGTCGTGAGATCGCCGTGAATGATGCCGCAACTATGCAGCCGCCCCACGAGTTCGCCGATCTCCTCGCAGAGGTGCAGATTGAGCACCTCTTTTAAGCGCGGCCCCTCGATAAACTCCATTGTGATCGCATGCTCGGCGGTATCGACATCATAGATGATCGGTGTCGGCACACCGCATCTGCGCGCCTCTGATATGAGTTTCGCCTCATTTCGGGTTCTCGATGCCCGGATCCGAGTATCGAGCTCGGGGATGCGGTAGTTCTTTACCACTCTGCGCTTGATGACCCGGTCATCGTAGCGCTCGATCACGGCTTCTGCGCCTGCTGCTATCTGCCGGTTCATGATCACAGTTATTTACCATCTGCGATGATTCTAAAACAATTCGTACTCCAGCCGTTTCTTGTCGGGATCGTAGATACAGGTCGGATCTCCGCCATAAAAATCACCATCGTAGAAATACGCCTTCTGCCGGCAGCCTCCGCAGACGTCCATGTAATCGCACCGTCCGCATGTGCCAGCAAGTGTCATCCTACGCTCGCGAATCTCGAGCAGTTGACCGTCAGGACTCTTGTTCCAGATCTCATTGAACGGGCGCTCTTTCACGTTGCCAACCGACATCTGCGGCGTGAAATGGCACGGATTCACGTTTCCGAGATAATCCACATTTGCAACCTTATTTCCGATCGAGCAGCCACCCGAAATCTTTAGAAGTTCCCGCACCTTGTCGAACCGCTCAGGATCCTCCCTCTTGAGGCGTTCGAGGATGTACACACCATCCATCGGAGAGTCCGTTGTCAGAATCTCGATCTCCTCGTCTTTCAGCTCGATTGCTCTGTTGTAAAGGTGTTGCAGCACCCGGGTCCGCTCCTCTTTTGTGACGTCCATATCCATCATCCGCTCCCCACGTCCTGTCGGAACAAGATGGTATAGGCAGAACCGCGGTACCCCCTTCTCGACACAGAGATTGAGGAGTGCTGGCACATCCTGCCAGTTTTCTTTGTGTATCGTGATTCTTATGCCGGTTTTTAGCCCTGCTTCCTGCGCATTCTTTATCCCGTCCATCGCACGATCGAACGCTCCCTTAACTCCCCTGAACGTATCATGTCTCTCCGCGGTCGCCGCATCCACGCTCACTCCGACATACCTGATCTCAGCCTCTGATAGGAGCGCTGCCACCTCGGGCGTGATCAGTGTTCCGTTGGTGGATATCACCATGCGAACTCCCTTTTCTTTCGCATGGAACGCAAAAGGGAAGAAATTTTTGCTCATGAGCGGCTCTCCACCGGTAACAATCAGCATTGGCATATCGAGTGACGCCATCTCGTCGATGAACCGGATTCCTTCCTCGAGCGTCCATTCGTCGGGGTGTTTCGTCCTCGCATCCATGTAACAGTGCTGACATGCGAGATTGCACTCGCGTGTGATGTTCCACATGATGACCGGCTTGACCTCTGATGAGAATCGGATGAGGTCATCCGGTGCATCTGCACACGAGATCTCCCTTGCACGGATCGCCTCCCAGACCGTGGCACGGTCTGCCAGTACCTTTGAAAAGATTATCATATCAGTTCTGTTCCGGTACTGACACAATAAAGATTGTGCTGCCGGGCTGTGAACTTTCGTATAGTGCAGGGGTTTTGGTCCGAGTGGAGATGGTCGTTTGGTGCGTGTTTAGCGGTACAATCGGAAATTCCAGTGATTTCACTGGATTATCAGACCGTGTCGTGTTTAGCCAACTACAAGATTGCACAGTCTGCGACCTGAACCGATCAGCAGTTCCCCCCCACATGCTTCACTGATAACGAAAATAACATTTTCTTGCAGGGGCATCCCCCCTATATGACAATAAACTAAAGAGGCTACCGAAGTCGATTTTTTTGATGTAGGGGGGGGGAAATCAAAACTGTTCAAGTCTGCGAAGCAGCGGCGCAGCCATCTCCACAAGATTTCTGTGTTAATCTCGTGAAATCCCGTGGTTTTTTCACCTCCGCTAAACACATATGTCATTTGTAGCCAAGCACCGCACAGAATCCATCAGAATCAGAAAAAATCGCTATCTGATGCGCCGACCGGGAATCGAACCCGGACTCGAAGCTTGGAAGGCTTCAGTCATAGCCATTAGACCATCAGCGCTTTTATGCCATCTCGTATCTCGATACCCAATGGATTTAATACTATCGATTACCCGAGCTTCGCAGCCTCGCCACGCACCAGTTTCCTGAACCGCTTGTGAGCCGCAACGACCGCCTCGATCTTCTCAGAATCCGCGCCCACGAGATAATCCACTCTCGGATCGTCCCGATACTCCTGCGCAAGCGCCCGCGCCAGTTCGACTGCATCATCGCCCCGTGCGTGTGCATCTGCAAACTCCCGCACAAGCCCGATATCGGTTCCGGCGAGCGCGACGTTCGCATAAGGGACTGCATACTCGTTTCCATTGAAGACGATTGCAACCCCTCCGGAATCCCTGACGAGCCCCAGCATCGCAAAATCGGTGATCGAGTCTCCGACAGCGATCACTTCGCCGGGCGTAACACCATGGCTGGCAGCGATTCTCTCCAGCGCCACAACCTTGCGCTTGCCCCCGACCACCTGCACCTGCGCAAACAGGTCACCGAATCCGGTATCTTTTAATTCCTTGAGATAAAAATCATCCAACCGCTGGAATAACTCCTTCTCGTCGTCGATACTGAAGATATCCTCCTCAATATCGCGTATGCATGCGACGCCCTCCTCTGTGAGCTGTTCACGCAGCCCCTCAAGATCGAGTCTCGTGCACGAGATGTGATCCCGGTCTACGCCGAGCGCTGCGCCGATCTGATGGGCATGCTGCTCATAGCTCGTGGAGATGATATGCACATCCCAGCCAGAATCTTTCAGCCTCGCGATCAGATCCTTTGCGCCGGAAACGATCAATGCCTGCGATGAGACCTCTGTGATATCACGCTCCCGAATCCCGTGCGTGAGCAGGAATGGAACGATGAGCGCGAGCGTGTCGCCGGGCTCGTAGTTCTCACGACCGGCGAGCGCCAGCACGTCGTCATATCGGCTCAGCGCCTCGAATATCGCATCTCCATTCGTAATTAGCGAAGTTACCTCGTAAGCGTTGTCTTGCGGGGACAGTGGACCTTCCAGGTCAAAGCAGATGACGTTCATGATCAGTATGACACACCCATGATATATCAAAGCCGACGTAGCACATTTCTGAAATCCTCACAGATCGCATCATCCGTGCCAGTCAAAATGACGTACCAATGGGTGCCGTGTCGAATTGGTAAGCACCGTTATGTAGCCCTTTGCCCCATCCCTTTCACTATTCCGGACGAAAACAACTTATAAAACTGGGTCTTTGGTATCTCGCGTTGCAATGCAAAAACAACCAGTCATATCGGTTATTTACCAGAGCTCACCCAACTTTGGTTTCGAGGGGTTTGTCATGGATTTAGTCTATCTATGGCAGTTTTTATCGTGAATTTCACAAATGGACGAATAATACGAATCTATTCTGTTTTAACATTCGTGAAATTAGTTCAAACGTGTCATTCGTGAGATCTAAGCGCTTAACGCCGCACCAGCACAATTCATCTAAAAGAAGAGTTACGGTTAGCTAAACACATACCCCCCATCTTTCTGCTGCCCGCCCCATCAGTGGATTTAAGTGATACTGCATCATTGAAGAATGTGACATGAGCGCACATCACAGGATCATAATCGGGGATTCAAGGCAGATGGATGAGGTTTCTGATGAATCCGTGCACCTCGTTGTCACATCTCCGCCGTACTGGCAGCTGAAAGACTACGGGAGCAGGGCGCAGATCGGTTACAACGATTCTTATGAAGAGTACGTAAACAACCTCAATATTGTCTGGAACGAGTGCGAAAGGGTTCTGCACAGCGGCTGCCGTCTCTGCGTGAACATCGGAGACCAATTCGCTCGCTCGGTGTATTACGGGCGGTACAAAGTAATACCCATACGAACAGAGATAATCAAATTCTGCGAAACCGTCGGATTCGACTACATGGGCGCCGTCATCTGGCAGAAGGTGACGACGACCCACACAACAGGCGGGGCTAATGTTATGGGGTCGTACCCGTTTCCCAGAAACGGGATACTGAAGATTGATTACGAATTCATCCTGATCTTCAAGAAGTACGGGAGCGCACCGAAAGTTTCCAGGGAGATTAAAGAACAATCGAAAATGACCGGAGAGGAGTGGAATCAGTATTTTACCGGTCACTGGAACTTTCCTGGCGAGAAACAGGATAAACATCTGGCGATGTTTCCTCTCGAACTGCCGTTGCGGTTAATCAAGATGTTCAGCTTTGTCGGGGACACGGTTCTTGACCCGTTTCTCGGCAGCGGCACAACGACTCTCGCAGCCAGAAACCTTGCGAGAAACTCAGTCGGCTACGAGATAAACCGGGATTTTCTGCCGGTGATAAAAGAGAAGGCTGGCTGGGATCAGAAGAGCATCTTTCAGAACGTGAGTTTTGAGACGATTGAGCAGAGTGAGTGTAACGAGCATGAGTGCGGTCTGAAGATTGAGGAATCGATGAAAAGGTTGCCATATATCTTTGAAGACCCGATAAAATTTGATAAGAAGGTTGATTTCGGGAAGTTTCGGTTCGGCTCGACGATAAACAAAGATCCTGCCAGCAATTCGGTGAATGCGCATGACCGCGACCATGACCGGGCACCGGTTGGGGCAGGCGGCAGTGGTGGTAGTGGTAGTGGTGATGCGTGAAGGATGTGCCGCTTCTTGCTGCGAAAATAAGCTGCTGCAACCACGCACCTCAAACCTCTGTAGGTCATGCAACTACACCTCACCAATTATATCGTTCGACAAACGTAGCAGTGTATACTCAACACCGGTATAAACCGCGATTTTCGTTCTTTGCGTCCTCGCGTCTTTGCGTTCTCAATTTAACGCGAAGGCGCAAAGGCGAGAGAGACGCGAAGGGTAATATCTGTCGTCACGTCTTTCGTGTTGTTGTACATCCGACTGATACATTGCAAAAAAGCTCAGTTTGCGGCGGTGCGAAGTGTAAATCAAACGTGGTAGTTTGCTGCGCGTGCTCTTCCTTATGGATGTGACATTCATGGATACATTGGCTGCTGGGTCAGTTTGCTCCGCGGGATTGTAACCACCATAAAGTTATCGTCCTCGATCATTCACAACATCTCGGGATATCTGATTTCTTCCTCCAACTCCCCGTCTGGGAGGGTTGCCGCCCCAATACTGATACCACGATCTGTTAACACTTCCTTAAAGCTTTCCCGTGCTTCTTTGACTGCCACAGGGGGAATGGAATCCGAGCAGGTGCATCGATCCGACGGCAGACACGAGAAATGTTTATGTACACATTACAGCACATTACTTCTAATGAAACCAAAAGCATTATTAGACACATCCTTCTGGATAAACATCTATTATCTGGGATTGACCGATAAGCTATCCGATTTATTTGATGTGATCTACATAACGCCGAGGATATATGACGAAATAGAGGTTGGAAAGGCGTATAACTCCGGTGATGTTTCGCTATTTGAAGATATGCTGGAGTGCGGTAAGATCAAACACATAGGAGTGGATGAGGAGAGTGTGATGGGGGTGAGAAACTATGTCAACTCGAGTTCCGGGGAAGCAGAACTGTTGGGGGCATTGATCAGGGA
>DAOVGE010000215.1 GCA_030672605.1 Methanosarcinales archaeon | reverse complement strand
CTCAGCCGTTGTCAGACACCATCCATTCCCTCTTTATTCTCTGTTCGTGCCGATATGCAAGAAGTATCTCTCCAGACCCACTTGCAAAGCCCAATGTCACCACCCCATGATCCACAGTCTCCGATATTATGTAGCGCGGAGTACACAAAAACGCCCTGTAGAGAACTCCGAGCTTTGCCAACGCCATTTCGTACAACGCCTTGTAGTGATACCGAGACCCGCGAAAGTGATTCATGGCGACACTCGGCATTCAGCTGATAAACTTTTAGTACCTGCCCCACGAGAGTTAAACAGGATGGAAGATAGCGGCAATGGCAGAAAAAATGACTCCAACGGAATTAAAATACTTCTTGGCGATCCTGAGCGGGCTATCCTGAAACTTTCGCTGCCGATGATCGTTGCCATGTCGGTGCAGACGCTCTACAACCTCGTTGATGCAGTCTGGGTCGCAGGTCTCGGCGCAGACGCTCTTGCTGCGATTGGTTTCGCATTCCCGTTCTTTTTTGCGGCGATGGCACTCTCCAACGGGCTGGGCATCGGAGGTGGCTCTGCCATATCTCGCAGGATCGGTTCACAGGATAAGAAGGGCGCAGACAACGTAGCGGTTCACACAATTACAATAATGCTCTTAACCGCAGTTCTCTTCACAATACCGCTATTTTTCTGTGCAGAGGAGTTGTTCGTTAAGATCGGTGCCGGAAAGACGGTAGACCTGGCTGTCGCTTACGCACAGATAATCTTTGCCGGCAGCATCTTCATATTCTTCACAAACACCGCAAACGCCATACTGCGGGCAGAGGGCGACTCAAGGCGAGCCATGTATGCGATGGTGCTTGGTGCGAGCATGAACATCGTGCTGGACCCAATCTTCATCTACACCTTTGAAATGGGAATCTCAGGAGCTGCATGGGCTACAATTGCATCACTCGCAGTTTCATCGATTCTCATGCTTAACTGGATGCTCTTCAAGAAGAATACATACGTATCATTCAAATTCAGAGGTTTCAGATTCGATAAATCGATTGTTAGGGATATCTTTGGAGTCGGCGTGCCGGCAGCGGTTATGCAGCTCGCAATGACGTTCACACTTCTGATAATGAACGCAATAATCGTTATGGTGGGCAATACCGATGGGGTGGCGGTCTATACAACGGGATGGCGGGTGGTCTCGATAGCAACATTACCGCTCGTGGGAATTGCAACAGCTGTTGTATCGGTAACCGGAGCTGCTTTCGGAAAACACTCTTTTGAGAAGGCGAACATCGCCCATCGCTATGCGACAAAGATCGGTTTTTCAATAGAGGCGGTGATAGCAGCGGTAACATTCATCTTCGCACCACAGATAGCTGCGGTCTTCACATATACGGAGGGGGCAGCGCATATCGCACCCGATCTGATAATCTTTCTCAGGGTCGCAAGCCTCTTCTACGTGACCGTGCCGTATGGCATGCTCTCTTCCTCGCTTTTTCAGGGCACGGGGAAGGGGGTAAACGCCCTGATTGTCACAGTCCTGCGCACGATCATTTTAACACCGTTATGTTCATTTCTGCTCGCTTTTAACCTTGGTATGGGACTTAACGGCATCTGGTGGGGACTGGTTGTGGCAAATACCATCGGTTCGGCTGTGGCATTTGCATGGGCAAGACTCTACATCAGGCGGCTCATCAACTCAAAAGCACCACGTCCCCGAACTCCTCCTCCCTCGAATCTGCTGTGAACGCCATAAATGCAAGCACGCACCAGATCACTGCGCCCGCGAAGAGGAGGATGTATCCGACCATCAGCATGAGAAACTGGCTCAACAGAAAGAGCCACTGCATCCGGAGTTCATCCGCACGACTGGCGGTTGTGTTACACAAATCGGACTCACCCGCCAGCTTATATTCCTCTGCGGCGGTATTGGTCTCATTTATTGCAAATTTGTACCGGTCTGATGTTGAGTCGTAGACAAACGGGTTGACCAGCAGTTTCACATCGCCCCACCGGTACAGATCATCGGATGCACGTCTGATCGCATCCTCGGAATCAACATAACGGTCGTTTGCGCTCTCGATCTTCTGGTTGTATGCGGATATGTACTCTTCTGCGGTTTCACGTGATTTTTCGCTCTTTTCGGGCTCGTTCAGAAGTCCATAAGTGGTTGCAACATATCTGTGTGCAACGATTCGTGTGCGATCGTCGTTTGCACCCGATGCCATCGCCTCGAAGTGCGCGGACTCTTTCTGTAATGCGCCGCCGACGAAATTGTTCGACGCTGTACAGATTGCGGTCTGCGATTTGGTCTTTGCGCTCTTCTGCATGGTGTCAACAGCGATTCTTGCGATCAATAGGTCGTTTAATGCACCTCCGTGGTCATCTTCACTGATTCGCCCCAGAGCACGATCCATTGCCTCGAGGAATGTAACGGATGCCTGCGAGATGCTTGCAATTGCAGCCCATTCGTCAGCGCTCCCCGCGCTTCCCGATGACAGCATACCGGAAGCCTTGCCCGCGATACTTGATATCTCTGAATTGTCGGACCCCTCCAGCGTCTGCAGCATATTCTTTGTCTCTTCGATATCAATCGGCGTTGCGGTCGCCCTGAGCGTGATTGTCGCATTTCCTGCGCTGTGCGACAGATAATAGTCCCATCTGTACGTCTTGCCGACGATCGTCTCTCCGCGGAATCGGAGTGTGAAGGTGAGCGGCACTGAGCCCCCTTTCGATATGACCGAGGCTGGCAGGTCAACAGACATCCAGTCATCCTTCCCGTCGCCCGTCGGGGTCTCGTCACGCCTGACCTTAACCGAGGAGATGTCTTTGTATCCGAGAGTCTCCTCCAGTGATATCGTGAGAGGTGTGGATTTCAAGACGTCCACCCGCCCGAAATCGGAAGGGTATGCCGACATCTCGAATTTAACGGCATGTTCAACCGTTACCGCAACGGTTATTGTCTGCAACCCGGCTTTTCCACAATCGATGCGCAGTTTGCCCTGATGCTCGCCCTCTGGCGCTGACACGGGTATGGTGATCGTCAGTGTGGCAGTATCAGCACTTTGATTTGAGATTTTGGAAGGATAATTCACGTTGAACGTCATTCCAGCCTCGGGAGTTCCGTACGGCGCAACGCTCTTGATTGTCATCGCGAGATCACCATCGTTTGCGATCTGAAACTTGCTTTCTGCTTTGAAGCCGGTCGATTCCATCTCTTTTCTCGGCTTGTTAAAGACGACCGGGTCTTTTATATTGATGTTTGCAAGTGGAGCAAGGTGTGCCGGAATCCAGCGGTCAACGTTAATTGTGATTGTGGCTGTGTTGTGCTCTGCACCGTTCACACTGATCGTTACAGTATGCGTTCCTTCTGAAACATCTCCTGCCACCGTCACACTGACTTGAACATCCTTCGATGTGTTCGCAGGTAATGTAAATGACGAATCGGAACTGGATATGCTGATGGTTATGCCAGTCGGGGGGCTTGGAGCACTTACGGTAACCATCTCCTCACCGACTCCATTACTGATATGAATCTTTGCCGTTGCCGTCTGCGCTTTCGCATCCCCGTGGCGCGCATCAAGTGTGACATCGCATGATGCGCCGGTTACAGAGAGGTCTGCGTGTGCAGTCGGAACGAGCGCAAATAGCATAAAGAGTAGAACGATCGCCATAACCGGCAAAAATACAGCCGTTCTCATCGGATCACCTCATTTCCGAGCAGCGTATCCTCGACCGCATGGGTCCATCTGAAGATCAGAGAGAGCACATACGCGAGCAGCGTAATGAAGAGCGCAACAGAGACCGCTGCATACTTCAGGAAGACGTTCACGAGTTCGGAATGGATGATGGCGGTCTCAGCAACCATCTCGTCGATTTGCGGCGCCCTTTCGTCGCCATGTTTTGTGTAGATTCTATAAACAGTCGTAAGCTCCCTTTCCGACTTCTTTGATGCGAGGATTCCAATTGCAACATATACCGGGTTTCCGGTGTGATTGATACCATATATGGCATCCTCGAATTTCGTTTCGCCGATTGTACGCGACTCATTTGCAGTCTCCATGTCAAAGAGGTACTCTGACCGCATTTCCTTAACCTTTAAATCGAGATAGGTCGTCTTTGTGATGTCCTCTGCCCCCCTGTATGCGTTCAGCGCATCTTCGTAGTACGTAATCGCCACGCGTGTCTCGGTCTCGTTCTCAGCCAGCGTCTCAAAATACCCCCCCTGATCCGTAAAAAAATGTTGCAGCGCAATTCCCGGATAAAACGTGATGAAATTATCTTTTGCCTGTTTGTAGCCTTCAAGAGAGCTTATGGCATCCTTCAGTCCGATTGCATCAGCAATTGCAGTCTTGTGCGACTGTGAATCGTCCTTTGATGCGAGATCATTGATCTCATCGAACTTCATGAGGATTCCGTTCGGCCCTGCCGCAATATTTGTCCATTCCTTGGTCGATTTTGTGATCTGATCTTCAGGGAGGGTCTGCAGCGTGATCAGGATCTGTTTGTGCATGAGGCTGAGTTCCTGATACCGCGCAAGAACGGGCAGCCTGACCTCGCTCACCTGCTCAACCAGTTCCCGCTTCAGTGCCTCGTCGGCGAGAGCCGGCATCACGAGTGCAGAGAGAACAAGGATTGCCGCCAGCAGATTGATCACTCGAACCATAATATAATCACCACGAAAAATCATATATGCGTTGCGGTTAATCCGAGTGTATGGCAGCCTTACTGATCGGCACAGGAAACGCGGGAAGTGTGCTGCTCGACGCGGTCTGTTACCGGGGGGTCGGAAAGAATCCGAAGCTCGCAATCAACCCGAGGACCGCACTCAAGCACATCAAAAAGAAGGAACAGTACACGCTCACCGATAAAGGGCTCTTTCAGTTGGGAAGTGATGTGGAGGGGAGATTGGATTTCAGTGACACTGCCGCATCCGCATCCGCAATGGACGCTCATGATGCAGTATTAATAGAGGTTCTGAATGAGAAGATCGGAGGGGGCAAGGGCGAGGATGCTATTGATTCCGCGGTCATCTTTCTTGGTTTTGGCGGGACTGTGGGGTGTGGAATATCGCCCGCAGTCGCACGCGCGCTGGACGATCTTGGAATTCCGCTCATGGTTCTTGGCGTGTTGCCAGCCCCGGGTGGTGCGGATATGCGTGCGCAGTACCAGAACACAAGTTACGCAATTGAGAACCTTATGAAGTACACCAGCGCGTTCATCCTGCTGGATAATCAGCGCATCGCTTACACCGACAACATGGAGAGCCTGTATCCGCGATTCAACCAGTATGCTGCCGCAGTCGTTTCTGACATTCTCTCAGGATCTGACCCAAAGATAGCAACAGCGTCAAGCCTCGGAATCAAAGACATAATCTCTGCAATATCTCTTCCCGAAGGTGGATTTTCCGTCTTTGGTCGCGCAAGCATCCTCTCAAAAGATCTGGCCCGGTATTTCGTCCCGGTGGGCGGGCATAAGCCAATCGACGTTCCGACCATGATCGGTGTCGCCGTTGAGAAACTGTCCATGGATGTTGACACAAAGAGCGCCATGAAGAATGTGGCACTGCTCAGAGCACCACAGTGGTACATGAAGGATGAAAATGCGATCGATACGAGATCAATAGAGGAGTTTCAGAAGGAAAACTCATCGTACGGGCACAATCTCGGGATTTCTCTCACGAAGAGGGGGATGCGAAGCCTTGTCACGTTGACCATGCTCTTTACATACGCGGATCTGCCAAGACTGCGCGAGATCAGAGAGATATGACCTAATGAAAGCTTTAAATGAGTACAAGTTTTATCTAATCCCATGGAACGAAAGACGTGCATCATCTGCCATGGTGAACTGGACTCGACGCATTACGAGAATTACGACATCTGCACCGAGTGCTTCGATCTGATGGAGGATCTGATGAGCGAGTACTTCCTCAAAACGATCACGCGTAAAGAAACTGGCGTAAGCGAGTTGTATTCAAAATATCTGAAAGATACCATCGGCTACGTGACAGATTACAAGAGGATTCGGGAAAAATCGAAACAACATCTCAGAGATGTCAAAGAACGGCTCGAGACTGCCATGGACAGAGGGACGGCAGGACCAGAGCAGCGGTATCTCGAACGCACGCTTGCTGTTCTGGAATGGTTGCAGGCAAATCCGACATTTTACAATTATTATTTCAAAGAGTATTATTCATGCCCGGCATGCGGGGCATCGATCTTTGAGCACTTCAACCAGCAGATGGTCGGCGACTGGCTCATGATCACATGCTCGAAATGTGATACCGCAATCAAGAAGTATTTCCTGCCAAGGCAGATATGATCGATGATGCCCGGCGATATGTATGATTTTAACTTAAATTATATCGCGGATACGATCAAACGAAGACGCGCCGGAACCGTCGGACTTCAGTTCCCGTCTGGTTTTGCACGAATGGCAATTGAGATATCCGAGAAGATCAGAGAGCATACCGGTTCAACGGTTGTGATATCTGCAAACTCCTGTTTTGGTGCGTGCGACATCGATTGCGGACTCCTTGAGTCAGTGGATCTCCTGTTTCAATTCGGGCATGCAGAGATACCAAACCTGCGAGTGGAAAACGTCGTTGCAATCGAGGTTGAGTCCACAATCGATCTTCTCCCGGTGATGGAACAGGCAATCGGGATGATCGGTGATCGTGTCGGGCTTCTCTCAACGGCTCAATTCGTGCACAGACTTCCAGAGGTTCAGCGGTACCTGAGAGAACACGGCATATCCGGCGTAATCAGCCGCGGTGACGCACGCATCGCCCACCCCGGACTCGTTCTCGGATGCAACTTCTCTTCTGCCACACCTGATTGCGATGAGTACCTGTACATCGGCACAGGGGACTTTCATGCACTTGGTGTTGCGCTCGCCACCCACAAACCGGTCCGGATCGCTGATCCGGCGATGAACGAGATTAGGAAGCCTGATGTTGACAGGGTGCTGCGCCAGCGGTGCGCCGCAATCGAACGGGCGCTTGACGCAGAGTCAGTGGGAATCATCGTCTCCACAAAGATCGGTCAGTTCCGGGAGAGTCTCGCGTTTGGTCTACGCGAGATGGCGGAGCAGCACGGTCTTGATGCACACATCCTGATTGCGGACATGGTCACGCCAGAAGCGCTCTTGCCGTTCGATGTGGATGTATTCGTGAGTACGGCATGCCCGCGAATTGCAATCGACAATACTGCGATCTTTCGCGTTCCGGTTCTGACACCGCCTGAGTTTGAGGTCGCGATCGGGGAACGGCGGTGGGGGGATCTGGTCTTTGATGAGATCGCGTAACGTCCTGTCCGCAAGACTTATTGCAGGCTAAAAATGATATGTGATTGATTATGCCAACCATATCAAGAATGTGGACCGCTGAAAAGACCGGACTGAAAATCGAGATTAAAGATTTCGGTCCGATAATCAAGGGCAAAATCTCACTTAAACCACTTACATTGTTTGTCGGACCCAACAATTCAGGAAAATCGTATGCAGCGATGCTAATTCATTCGATATATGAAACATACATCCCGACCATCTGGCTTAAAGACCTGCCACCCAGTTACCCACGCGAACTGTTTCTCTTCCGAGATCTTGGACTGCGTACGATCCGAAAGGATTTTGCGGATGAGCAGACGTCATTGGGAAAACAGATTAACGGCTTGGAGGTGGGTTGTGAATTAGAAATTCCAAAACCACTATTGGATAAAATAAATGCCAGGATTTTTGATAAACTGTATGAACAGAGGTTGAGTACGGAGATTTCGCGTTCGTACGCCAGCCCACTGAATGAACTGATCAGAATCGGAAAAAGAGCGTTTTCATTGAAGATTGATCTTGATTCCGACGACGTTCGTATGGCTTGTGAGGGGCAACAGTTGAAAATCGAAAGATATCCTGAATCAGATATTAAAATAAAAATTAAGTTGACTGATGATGTGGACATAGGGCTTATGAAAATAAGTGAAGAAGGAGATGGACATCTAATCCGGATAAATAGTGGGTGGAAGGAAGATGGAGCGCCTCGTTTGATGGGTGCGATTATTGAAATTTGTGGTTCCAATATACTTAAAAAAGCTGCTACACCGTGCTATTACCTCCCTGCAGCCCGATCAGGTATACTTCAGGGTCACAAAGCACTCACTGCAAGCATGATGAGAAACGCCCCGCTTGCTGGCATAGAAAAATTCAGTGAAATTCCTACATTCCCGGGCGTCGTATCTGATTTCATAGCATCTATCATCGAGATACCCGAAAGAGAAGGAACTTTTTATCCACTTGCCAAAGAATTTGAAGATGAATTGATCAAAGGAGAGATTGTCGTCCGGATACTGGACGATCACCCCTATCCAGAAATCCGGTATAACTATCTTGATACTGAAATCCCGTTGCATAGGGCATCCTCAACCGTCTCTGAACTGGCGCCGTTGTTTTTATATCTAAAGTATGTAATCGAGCCCGGAAGCATCCTGGCAATCGAAGAGCCTGAAGCACACCTGCATCCAGCAAATCAGCGCATACTGGCGAAATATTTGGTCAGACTGATCAGAAACGGTGTTTATATACTAATCACCACCCATAGCGAGTACCTGCTGGAGCAGTTGAGCAATTTCATCATGCTCAGTAAAATCGAACCGAAAAAACGTGCTGAAAAGTATGGTTATGCCGAAGATGACTATCTGGAACGTGATGAACTTGCTGCTTATGTATTCAACCTTGATAAAGCTGGAATTGGGAGCAGGATAGCAGAAGTCGAGATAACAGAAGAAGACGGCATATCACAGGAAGAATTTCTTAAAGTCCATGAAGTTCTCTATGATGAGATAATAAGACTTGAAAGGGATTTAGATGGAGATATGTGACACAAGGAGTTCTCATGTCTGTTATCGACTGCATCAATATCAAATTTGCTGATAAAAAGATAGAACGGTGTTCAGAGAAAGGCACGGGCTGTAAACTCAAGCTTAATGCATCGTATGAACATAGTATAATAAAAGGCGAAAAGATTTGCAACGATCGTAAAATCTGTGACTGTATCATTTTTGTAAATTATGATAATACCCTACTTATCGGAATTGTTGAATTAAAAAGTAAACATATAGATGCAAGTGACATCAAAGAAAAACTTACGAATGGGTCTGAAATCGCCTTGAAGATTTTGGAGGAATGTCCTGATACATGCAATACGTCTGAATTTTATCCGATTGTCTTAGCAAAAGGATGGGGTCGCGCTTCCAAACATGCGATGATAAGGGACGCAAAAATACAATTTGGAAGCGAGAGACGTCGCATAATCACTAAAAAATGTGGGGATTCCTTTTTAGATATAATATCACAATTAAAATAATGAAGGCTTTCTCATGATCTTCCCACCCGAATACAAAGCTGTCGGCGTGATCCGCACCGATGAAACGCTGTCCGTTGCGCACGATGAACTTCTGCGTCGCAAGACCATCCGGAACGCGGAGTCCGAGATGTACTTCCTCTCAGAGTACTTGATCATCTTTGCATCCGACGGCTGCGCGGTCTACGCCGTAACAAGCAAAGGAGAGGGATTGTTTTGGAATGTGACATCGTTAACACAGATAGCATCAGGAGATGAAGTCGCGCAACACGACGAACTTGTGAATATGCACAACCGGACTCGGCTTGTGAAAATAGCCCGCGAATACGAGACTGACACTGTAAACACGATCATATTCAAGAGTGTGGATCAGCATCTCACATTCGTGCACAGACCAGACATAAGCGAGCTAATCGAGATCGACGTGATCGACGTGGTGCCACCTGTTCCGGGCTGGCTCACATACATGGTCGGAGAGCTAAGCGACTGTCTGCTCGGAGAACTCGGCGTTGTATTTACGCACAACATTCTGGACCTGAGACAGTTCGAGGGCGAGGACGCTGTATTCCCATGTTTCACATCGGGGCTCTCCGGGAGATACCTTGACAGCGAGGAGATAACAGAGCCCGCAACCCTGATCGGGTGCGACATCTCAAAGATGATCCTTGATCAGCGGTTCCCGAACCTCCACTACAAATTCATCAATATCTGCTCGCAGACCAGCGGATTATATCCGATCACAAAGCCGTTCATTGCACGGTGCTGCCAGTCAGAGCGTGCCGGGCTTGTTGAGATCGATGGCGTCGATGGTGTGGTTGTGCACTGGGCGGCATCAGGCTATGAGGTTGCGGATGCATTGCGGAATCTGGTGCAGAAGATACGATCGCAACCATGATCATCGGAATTACTGGCACACCCGGAACCGGAAAGACATCTGCATGCGCTCTTCTGGAGAACGTCCTTGATCTGAACGAATTAATCAAAAAAGAGGGGCTGCATCTGGAAGTTGACAAAACGAGGGGTTCTCTGATCGCAGACATGGATTCAGTCTACGATCGCGTCCATGAGATTGCACAGGGCAGGGAGGGGAATCTCGTAATTGAGGGGCATCTCTCGCACCATGTCTGCGATGTTGCAATCGTGCTCCGCCTATTGCCAGACGAACTCGAGAGGCGTCTTGTGGAGCGCGGGTATCGTGAGGCAAAGATTTTGGAGAACGTTGAGGCGGAGGTGGTTGATGTGATCCTTGTTGAGGCGGTCGAATGGTGCGATCGAGTCTATGAGATCGATACGACCGGTAAAACAGTAGAGGGGGTCGCTGATACGATCAATGAGATTCTTATTGCGATCGGTCGCGGAATTGCAATCGAGATTGAGGGATATGAGCCAGGATCTGTTGACTGGCTGGGATTGAGAGCCTGATACTCATTGACAAGGGGTTTTAATTTCTTCTGGTCGGTTGAAAAAGATGACACTAATCCTACAAACACTGATGCGGTTGGATTGGTGAAATCAGTTTTAATCTGTTGATAAAAGTTCTATTTGCCACGGATTAACGCAGATTACGCAGATTAACGGTGTGGATGGCTTTCCAGATCGATGGTGCCCCATTCTGGCAATTGTGCTTAGGAACGGACAGTTACACACATGAAGAAAGTTGAAATTTCCTGATTCTGATAGATTCTGTGGTTTCCGATCTTTGCGCCCTTGCGTCATCGCGTCTTTGCGTTCCACTGATCTAACGCAAGGTCGCAAAGGTGCAGAGACGCAAAGTTGAGAGAGATACGCCCGCGTTTTTCACATACGCGAGGGAGCTACCGTTAGCGACCATCGAAAGCATCAGAAATAGGAAATTTCAATATGTTATTTTTCGGTGACGACTTACATAAGACGTATGTGTTTAGCTGAGGTGAAAAAAAACCACGAGATTTCACGAGATTAACACAAGAAAATGGTAGTCTTTCTCGTGGAAATCGGTGTAATCTTGTGGTTAGCTAAACACGCACCATAAGACCATCCGAGATAACCGGAAAATAATAAAAAGTCTCGCAGTTGCCACCAAAAGATCAATCACTTATGGCAGGCGTCTGCGCAGATGTTTCTTCCATAAGTTGTTTCAGGCATCGAATATGTCTCCACACTCTCGATCTCGCCGGTCCGGGGGTTCACCAGCGCGGTTGCCACGTACAGATCCTGTCCCCGGCTGCCGCAACTGCAACTTCGCTCAATCATATCGACTTTCCACAGAAAAGGCGACTCATTGACCCCGACAAATGCGCCGGTGGAATTGTAGGTTGAGTTCTGCACGAGTGCCACGTGCACACTCCTCCGATTTGGCGCGTTGAACTTCAGAGCAGTGAACTCCTTGATCGTCTCGTTCTCTGCGGTGATGTTAATCGCCCGGTCTGCATCGATTGCCGGCACCGTCCCAAGCGCCCCTTCGACCACGCACACCTTGTCATGCTCTATCACGCCGAATGCACTGGCATTGATGTACGCAACACCAGCAAGCAGATTTGTAACTATCAAAATCCCGATTGCAATTGTTTTTCCGTCCATTCACTTCTTGTACTTGGTGTATCCGCATCTTCCACAGGTCATACGATCCGCATGCTCTGCCAGATAGACGCCGCTGCCGCATTTCGGACAGAACTGCCTCGTACGTTTGATTGTGTCGCCATCCATGGCATAATATTCGTGTGTGCGCATAATCTAGTCCCCATTGCTTTCATTTACGCTTTCCGGAATCGCATTACGTGCAATCATGTAGTCAGCTTCAATTGTACGAACATCCTGCAGATCATTGTACAAGCGCGCATATCCGATGACGTCCCGGGTTCCGTACTGCACATCCATCCGATCGAGTATCAAGAGCTCTGGTTTCGTATCAAGAAGTGCAACCAGCATATTTTTCACATTATCCCTCGAGCAAACTGCGTCTTCAGGAGCTATTTTCAATGTGAGGTTTCGTCTATTCAAAAGTACACTCTCTTCATCCTGTGTGATTTCAATCTTCATTCCAGTATCCTCCATATATCATCAGCGCCATGGTTCGAATGTTTCATCTGTTTCAAGAGTTCTTGCATCTCCTTCTTCTTTTCACGAGTCACATTAATCAATACACAACCACTCGATGGCTGCCCATATATAACTATCGAGGATACCGGTGCAAGAGTGACCGCGGGCATCACCGCAAGATCCTCCTCGCCGTGCACGAATATAAGCACCCGGTCCTCGGTTTGGAGCGCATCCTTTATGCGAGCCACGAGTTCAAGCGTGATACTGCCCGCCGGATTCTCAACAGAGACCTCACGAAACGCCGGATTGTGAATACGATTTACGACTTGATCGGAAACCGCTGTCCTGCAGGACAGGTGATCCACGATGCAGATGTCGGGCAGAACGCCGGATTCGATCAGATTACAGGTGGTGATATCGCCAACCGAGATTATTTTGGATGGTTTTTCCGAGTCCAGCGCCTTCTTCAACTCTTCCATGGTGCTGCGCCCGCATCCGGCATACAGCACTCCGTGCGGGACTTTCAGCTTCGATTTCAGATGATCGGGCAGAATGAGCGCTTGCACCTATCGCACCTTCAATGCATAAGCTCCGGGAGTTGTGATATTTAATCTCGATGCGATATCCGAGAGTTCCGGATCCATAATTATAACATATCCACTCCAATCCCTGCTGAGCGAATTTGATCCACACGCCGGGCAGTTCTGCCCACTTACAATTCTATGGCAGTCTCTGCATACCAGTTCAGTCATTGTTGGCCTCTTTTGCGTCCTTTGATTCCTTCACTTCTTTTGCTTCTTCTGCGGCTTCTTTGAGCCATTCCAACTTACCGAGCGCTGGCTGGCGCATCGTAAGCCCCATTCTGCTTTCGTGCGGATCCCGTTCGTTCAAACTGATGGTTACGATGCGTGCACGCAGTTTATCACCCTCAGCAACCGCACGTGCACTCTCCTTGAAGACAAGACGCCCGTTCTTCCCATCATAAGAGACGTAATCGTCTGCCAGCTGACTTACATGGACCAGACCATCGAGTGGACCGACACCGATGAACGCACCGAATTCCACGATCTCAACGACGATTCCCTCGACGATCTCCTGCATAACAGGTCGGTACATCAGCGCATCAAAGGTCGCCTCATAGTACACCCCGCCGTCACCCGCGAGGATGTGCCCATCACCCACATCAATCACATCGATTATTGCAACCAGCGCCCCGAGCTTCTTATCGATGCGCCCTTCGAGCTTCCCGCGGAGCGCTATTCTGACCGCATCCATGACCGGCATTCCGAGTTGCTCGGGGTCGATGCGAACGGTGTCAACCAATCTTGTTTTCAGATACATACCATGCCTCGTTAATCAATAGAAAAACCATTAACACTTACTCAACCGTGGTATTAATTCTTTTGCCGGAATCAAGCCCACAATCGAAAGGTATTAGTGCGATCAGACCAACGATTTCATAGATACGGAATGAAGGCACCAATAAGTATAATATCAGGGCCGTCCTCGCAGGCACTGGCGGGAAGAGTTGCGCGTGCACTGGGGTGCCATCTTGCAGACATCGATTTTTCCACGTTTCCGGATGGCGAGAGATATCTCCACATATCCGGTGCAGCCGATATCGAATATGCAGTGATCATCCAGTCAACATCAACAGATTCTGATTACATCTCGCTTCTGCAGACAATTGATGCCTGCGATACCGCAAATCGAGTCGATGTCGTGATCCCGTATTTCGGATATGCGCGACAAGACAAGCGGTTCAAGGACGGGGAAGCGGTGAGCGCACGTGCGCTTGCAGGCGCAATCAATGTGGATCGCGTCTTCACAGTGAATATCCACAACCAGAATGTTCTTTCGTACTTTGATGCGCCTGCAACCGATCTCAATGCCGCGCCAGTGATTGGCGAGCACATCGCAGCAATGGAACTCAATCGTCCAATGATCGTTGCGCCGGACGAAGGTGCAATCGATCTTGTGCGATCTGCTGCTGATCATCTCGGAGTTGATTTTGATTACATGGAGAAAACACGCTTGAGTGGAGAGGATGTATTGATAAAAGGAAAGAAAATGGATGTTTCCGGAAGAGATGTCGTTATAATGGATGATATCATCTCAACCGGGGGCACGGTCGTAGAGACGACCAGAGTGCTGGACGAAAACGGCGCAAACCGGGTGTTTGCCGCATGTATCCATCCGGTGCTCGTCAGAAACGCTGTGCTGCGTCTATTTGCATCAGGACTTGAGGAGATCATGGCGACCGATACGCTCGACAAAAGCGTGAGCGTAATCAGCGTGGCTGGGCTAATCGCTGGTGCAATCAAGGAGAAACGATAATGAATAAAATTGCAAATCTTGTATCGAGGTTCGATCAGTACGTCCGAACCCATACGCCAAAACAACTGGTCATCCCACCGTTGATTGTGCTTATAATCGCACTAGTCGTACTCGGGGGAATGTATGCAACCACAGGATCGCCTGTGCGTCTCGGATTTCAGTTCGAAGGGGGAACAATCATCCAGATCGACAGCCAGGACTCGTACGAGGCTCTGGAAGCTGCGTTTGCCGACTATCCGGTAGTCGATGTGAGCGATGCCGGCAACCGCAAGATGATCAGATTCGGTCCGATGTCGGAGGATGATAAAAGATCGCTTGTGAAGAAGACAAACAACGAGTATGAGGATGCGGATCCGCTGATCCAGCAGGCAGACCCAACGTATGCAAAATCGCTCCAGACGCAGGCGATAAAAGCGATACTGCTATCGTTCTGCTTGATGGCAGTCGTCGTCTTTCTGATATTCAGGACGTTCGTGCCTTCGGTTGCGGTTGTAGTCTCGGCATTCTCTGATATCGCGATCGCAGCGGCGTTTATTGCAATCGCAGGAATCGAACTCTCGCTCGGAACTGTTGCAGCGCTCTTAATGCTGATTGGGTATTCGGTGGACAGTGACATTCTACTCACAACAAGGCTGCTCAAACGGAGGGGCAACCTGGATGACAAGGTAACACATGCGATGACGACCGGTCTGACCATGACCGGCACAACGCTCGCCGCACTTCTGGTGATGTACCTTGTCTCGGCATATTCTTACCTAATCGTGCCGTCGTTTCCGCAGATCAGCATCATCAGTGATATCTCAATCGTGCTTCTCTTTGGTCTCGTCGCCGATCTGATGAATACGTGGATGCTCAACACCGGAATACTGAAATGGCATCTGCAGAAGCCAAGGAGGCGAAGCGCATGAAGTTGTACAAGGATTTCAGAGTTATCATATTCGTACTTGCCATGTTGTTCGCGCTCGTTGCGATTCACCCTAGTTACAGTCCGGAAAGGGGTCTTTCATCCAGTCTGCAGTATGGGCTCGATCTCGAGGGCGGGACGCGTCTGCAACTCGAGTTGCAGGGCGTAATTGCCGGAATCAATATCGATCCGGCGGCGATAATCGAGAAAGAGTACTCTGATGCGCTCGGAGCAATCGAGATCACAGACAGCTCAGACTATGAAGTCATATTCAAAACAACGGAGCCGCTCGAAGAGGAAGAGATCGACGCGATCGGCTACGGAAGTGTGTATGTGAGGGATAACGAGGTCACGCTCGGCATAAACAGAGACTACGTGGTCGAGAAGTATCTTTCCACATATCTGGATACCGAGGTGATCCATCTTGGAAGTGGCATGTATGAGATCAGGTCCACGGTCAGCGAGAGTGAGCTCTCGGATGTGCTCGCAGACGTTGGTGGATCGATTGTAAAGGACATACAGGGAAATTTGGAATTTAAGAAAACGGTTACAAAAGATACTCAGGAGATGACAGAGGCGGTCTTAAACGAGAAATTGAACCTCTGGGGTCTCAAGGAGGTCCCTATAACTCCTGTCGAGGATAGCATCCTCATGGTTGATCTCGCTGGAATCGATCTCAGCACAGCGATGGACATCGTTGCAACGCCAGGAAAGTTCGAGATTCGTATCCAGATTGCAAACAACACAACATCGCACGTGGTATGGGGCGAGCACATTACGGCAGTGGACATGCCCAAGATGCAAGAAGGTTCGTGGGGCGTCGGTTTCACTGTGGACGCCATAGGAGCAAAAGCGATCAGGGATTCAGCAGTCGAATCAGGGGCTGTTGACGACCCGGAAGCGCACGAACTGATCATGCTCCTCGATGACGAGGAGATATACTCGGCACCACTCGCAGTGGCTCTTGCCGACAATCTGAGGGACCTGTACGAGAGAGGCGAGAACGTACATTCCCATCCGCTGACTGCATCAACAGGCGGTGGTGATGAGGGGCGGGAAAGGGCGGAACAACTGCACGTACATCTTCGAGCCGGTGCACTTCCGGTCGAGGTTGCGGTGATCGGTTCGTGGCAGGTGCCCGCGTCGCTCGGTGCAAAGTTCAAGGAGCAGACAATGATTGCCGGATTATTTGCGCTTGCAACTGTCGCTTTTGTCATCTTTGGAAGATATGGGCGGAAGAAGATCTTAATTCCGATGATTGCAACCTCGGTGAGCGAGGTCTTCATGATTCTGGGATTTGCATCGCTTGTAAATTGGCAACTAGATCTGCCAGCCATCGCAGGAATCATTGCAGTTATTGGAACAGGCATTGATCATCTGGTGATAATCACTGACGAGGTGCTCTACGAGGGCAAGATGCCGTCACTCAAGGTCTACCTCGCCCGTATCGGGAAGGCGTTTGCGATCATCTTTGCTGCTGCGGCAACAACGATCATTGCCATGTCGCCGCTCCTTGTGATGAGCTTTGGCGCGCTGAAAGGGTTCGCAATCACAACCATTGTCGGCGTTCTGATCGGCGTTCTGATCGCAAGACCTGCGTACGGACGTGTGATCAGGGATCTGCTGGAGTGATCCATGGGCGACTCTCGTGACTACCGGTCGCTGAACGAGAGAGCTTACGCCTGCGCTGCGGCGATCCGGAAACACGATGAGATGTTAATCGTTTCACACATCGATGCCGACGGATTGACCGCTGCAGCGATCGCGTCCCATGCGCTCGAACGGTGCGGAATTACGCACAGTGTCAGATTCGTGAAACAACTGGACACGACTATCATTGGCGAGGTCGCTGATGCGAATATCCCGACCATATTTACAGACCTCGGCAGTGGGATGCTCTCTGATATGCCGCGTGACCTGGATATCGTGGTTGCTGACCACCACCAGATCGATCGGAACGGAGATCTCGAGCATCACCTGAACCCGCATCTCTTCGGAATCGACGGCTCAACTGAGATGAGCGGGGCAGGGTGTGCGTACATGATTGCCCAATCGCTCGGCGAGAACACCGGCAACACTATTAACACTGGTAATGCAGGCAACAGAGACCTATCCAGTCTCGCAATCGTGGGCGCTGTCGGCGACCTGCAGGCAAGAAGATTCGGAAAACTGGTCGGATGCAACAGGAAAATTTTGAAGCGTGGTAGAGATTGCGGAGTTCTGGAATACGGAAAGGATCTTTCGTTCTTTGGGAAGCAGACACGTGAGATCTTCAAGTTGCTGATGTACTCGTCTGACCCATACCTCCCGGGACTGACAGGAAACGAGGGTGCAAGCATCGGATTTTTGAAGAATCTCGGCATAGAATTCCGTGGAGAGCGGTGGAAACGCTGGATCGATCTCAGCGAAGAAGAGAAGCAGAAGGTCGTCTCGTCGCTGGTTCAGTTATGCATCTCAAAGCGGATGTCCTCATACCACATCCACAGGCTGGTAACCGAGGTATATCAGCTGAGCAGGGAACAGGAAGGAACCGAGATGCGAGATGCATCCGAATACGCCACTCTGCTCAACGCAACCGGACGATACGGCTCTGCCGAGGTTGGTCTCGCTGTCTGCCTCGGCGACCGGGACAAAAAACTGGCAGAAGCACACAATCTGCTCAAAAAGCACCGGAAGCACCTTGTGGATGGCTTGAAACTCGTCAGGGAGCAAGGCATAACTGAATTGAACCACGTTCAGTACTTTGATGCCGGAAGTTCGATCAAGGACACAATCGTCGGAATCGTTGCAGGCATGAGCCTGACAAACTCCGGAAATCGGAATATGCCGATCTTTGCGTTTGCAAATAGCGATGATGGACTCAAGGTCTCTGCACGCGGGACGCAGGGATTAATAAAGCAGGGGATGAACCTTGCTGATGCGATCGGGGAGTGCGCCGCAAAGGTTGGCGGAACCGGAGGCGGGCACAACATCGCAGCGGGAGCAACGATACCTTCTGGAACAAAGGACGAGTTTCTCGAACTGATTGATGCGGCAGTTGGAGGGCAACTCTCCGCAGGGAAGTGATGCATAATGGATGCGCTATATCTATTGGATTGCTACATTACCGAGTTTGAAGCAACGGTTGAGGCTGTGACTGATGGACGGTTCGTAATTCTCGATAAGACTGCGTTCTACCCCGACTCCGGCGGACAACCACACGATCTCGGAGTTCTGATCAAGGACGGGCACGAACACCCAGTGGTCTACGTTCGGAAGATGGATGATGTGATCAGCCACGAGGTCACAATCGCAGGTCCCGGACTTGCGGTGGGCGATCAGGTCACCGGAAGAATTGACTGGAGCAGGCGATATCTCTTCATGCGGTCGCATACCGCCTGCCATGTGCTGAGCGCAGTGATTCACAAGGAGACCGGTGCGCTGATCACAGGAAACCGGATAGGCGATGCCAAAACGAGGGTGGATTTCAGTCTGAAGGATTTTGACAGGTCGCAGATCAAGTCGTTTGAAGAGAAAACAAATAAAATCATCGATTGTGAGATTCCGGTGGAGATAAAGATCCTTCCGAGAGAGGAAGCGCTCAAGATACCATCGATTGTGAAATTGAAGATGGACCTTCCCGAGATTGCTGAGATGCGCATAATTGATATCGTGGGCTTTGACGCGCAGGCATGCGGCGGAACGCATGTGCGAAATACCGGTGAGATCGGGCACATAGAGGGTGTGAAGGCTGAGAACAAGGGGAAGAACAATAGACGGATATATTTCAGACTGGATGCGGCTGACTGATCTGATTATCCATCAATGTCTCTCTGAACTCAACTCTATAACTCCAAATGCCAACGCAGCCATTCGAGTATTCACGGGTATCTGATCGAAAGCATCGCAGAGTAGATATCCAAGCGTAAGGGCTTTCATCCTTGATTCGTATGAGTTCGTGCCCCTACCAATTGGTTGAATTGTAGTTTATTGGGATAACTCAACTTCATCATACGTTCGGGAGTATCATTGGGGTTATTTTTCTTATTGATTCGGGTTCGCTTTTTATTGATGCTACCTGTACGGGTAATGCTCACAAATCGAGATTCAAATTCGGATAAGAAATCTTGTTCATGCCAGAATTCTTTAGCGATTTCTTTACAATAACCAACAAAACAGACTGAACCTTTCAGTTGCATGATGATATCCTTCACGTTTCCTTTAGTAGTCTTTATTTCAATATGCAATATGTTCTTTTTACCCTTTTTATTTGCCACAATAATGTAATCGGAACGTTTACGCTGGCCTCTTGCTTCAGTTAGAATTGTATCCGGTGATTTGAATGCATCTACCTTTATTACAATGGCATCAAGCGGCAAGCCAAAAACCACAACTTTAGAGGTTGGAGATTGTGGTTCTTTCAAGGTTACAGATGCCTTATCCAGATCGCTTCTGGATTCAAGATTGACTTTGGCAGAATCCTTAATCATACGGTTTAAAACATCTAATTCCGCCATAATTCTATTCATCTCCCCAGACAATTGCTTCCTGAATACGGTTCATTTCTTCAATTGTAGTGTCAAAACTGCGTGCTTCGATGCCAAGCTCCGGGTCGATGTTGGCAGCAGTAAGTGTAAGATATCGCTTTCTCCTTTTGTCTTCATATAGCTTTAATAAAGACTTTTCAGCAATATAAACCCGTATTTTATCAGCAGAGATTAGCTCTTTCGATTTGTATCCTTCGTCTGAAGACAATTTCTTTAGATATGTTTTGTCTTGGTTAAGCATAATCAGAGTGTTCAGTTCTTTTATAATGTAATCACTATGAGTAGTGAGAAATACTTTAATTCCAATATTGACCAGGCGGGAAAACAACCTTGTTATACGACGCTGGTTTTCCGGATGGAGATTTAGTTCAGGCTCATCAATTATGAGAATATCGCCAGGTTGAGCAACATGACGTAGATAAAAGCCTATATCCAGAAGTGAACGCACTGCACTGGAGCTTTCATCCATTGTTAGTTTCATACGCTTGTTTGAATTGGGAATGAAATAAAGTTCATCGTTTTTCGTAACGAGGTAATTGCCTCCAATGATATCTGAAAATTCTTCAAGCAACATTGGATGCTCTTTTAAAATATAACTTTCATATTTTGAGATTTCTTCAAGATGCCGTGTGAATTCAACATTTTCATTTACTGGCAATGCATAATCAGAGTATGCTTTATCAAGATATTCAATCGGATTTACGTCCTTATCCATGCCCATCTGTTCTAGCAGTCGATTTCTTGCAAAGTTAAGTTCCTTGCGAAATATTGCTGCCCCTGTGCGTTCGGCACTTGCAATAAATGGTTTAGGAAAAAGATGGCTAAAAAGAATATCTTTCAATGCATCACCTATTACTCGGTTAATAATCTCATTAGGGATACGTACTTTCTCTTTTTCTACTAGTAAAGATATTGTAACTTCGGACTTGTTCTGTTTCTTGGATATGGAAAATAACACAGATTCAGGTGCTCTAATTATTCTCTCGAATTTTGAATTCGACTGAATATCACTGGTATTAATATGCACTTGAAAATTACTGTTTATGAAATGTTGTGGGGATGAGGCAAATATATTAGGAAGCATTTTCGTATATGATTTACAGCCATTTGTGAGAATTTTCTGGGCATCAGTTACAAACGTCTGAATGTTCAGTTCAGTTACACCTTCCGTAAGAAGTTCCGTGATATTTTTATCGGGTATGTGTATTGATAAAAAACTTCTCCATTTGGAAAGAAAACCGTATAGGGCATAAGTGGCATATGTTTTACCTGTATTATTAGGTCCACAAATAATAGTCAGTTCACCAAGTTCAAATTCAGCTTGTTTTAATGGGCCAAGATTTTTAATTGATAGTTCCATATTCAAGCTCCTGTCTATCTTGACTTTGTCACATTAAAAACATTTCTCTCACCGCGATCCCATTTTATCCCCAACACCCCACTCCTTTAAGTGCATATCACGCCCATAATCAACCGTTGATGGAAGATTTTCTGTGTCCGATTAGGAGTCGTAACGAAATAACATGGTCATCCTGACGTCGGAAGTCGTTTATTCTGTGGTGGCGCAAACGTCGCGAATACCGTATTTAGATTCGTGGCATTCGTGATTTAATCATTTTTTACAGTAATTCATACAAATGAATCACGAATAATACGAATTTCACAAATTACACGAATGTCATCCAATGTTGCGACTGTGTTTGGGGCTATTCAATCTGACCATGTTATTCTGTGACAGTCCCTTACTCCAAGCCCCATTCACCGAAAGTAACTACTCAGGTATGTTGATTGGTCTCCCGATTGCGATCCTGTACTTTCTGGCAAGAAAAATAACCGCAGAAGGAGCAGAGGAACGCAGAGGGATGAAAACGGTCTCAAAACTCTGCACTCTCCGCGGTGGTAAATCACTTGGTTTTTAGACAGTGCCCCCCGAACGTTTCGTTCCAAGCTTCCTCTTCGTGTTCTCAATCAACCCGACGTCGAGCAGTTTCATCAGGAAATCGGGAAGCGAAGGAAACGTGTACTTAACACCGGTACTCTTGTTCACGATCTTCCCGTTCTCAAGATCGACGTTGAGGATGTCGCCATCAGCGGCGTCAATCTCACACTCGATCAGCGGAAGCCCGATGTTGATGCTGTTTCTGAAAAAGATCCGTGCAAAACTGGGGGCAACCACACATGTGATCCCTGCGCCGAGAAGAGCGCGTGGTGCATGCTCTCTCGAGGACCCGCTGCCAAAATTCCCTCCCGAAACGATGATATCGCCGTCCTTTGCGCCTTCTGCGAACTCGGGTCTCACATTCTCGAATGCGTGCTTTGCAAGTTCATCTCTGTCGCCGGTCACGAGATATTTTGCGGGAATGATCTGATCGGTGTCCACGTTATCCGCAAATCTCCACACCCGTCCTTCAATGTATTTTTTCATGATTTAAACCTCATACAAGATCCCTCGGATCGGTTATTCGACCCGTAATCGCGCTTGCGGCAACCACTGCCGGGTTTGCGAGATAAACCTCCGAATCCTTGTGCCCCATCCTGCCGATGAAGTTACGGTTCGTGCTGCTGACGCACCGCTCGCCATCTGCAAGAACACCCATGTACCCGCCAAGGCATGCGCCGCATGTCGGTCCGGAGACGTACGCATCCGCAGCCATGAATGTCTCGAGTAAGCCCTCACGCAGAGCCTCTTCGAAGACGCTCTTGCTTGCGGGAACAACGATCATCCGGACATCGGGATGCACCCGCCTGCCTGCGAGAATCTCCGCGGCACACCTGAGATCCTCGATTCTGCCGTTCGTACATGAGCCAAGATACGCCTGATCGATCGTCACATCGACTTCGGATGCGGGAGCCACATTCTCAGGAAGATGCGGCTTCGCAACCATCGGCACGATCTCTGCTGCATCGTACTCGAAAGTATCCTCGTACACAGCGTCCTCGTCTGCGTAGACAGGGGAGTAGTCCCCGATGACACGGTCGTTGAGATAAGAAAAGACCTTCTCGTCCGGCGGGATGATGCCGCACTTTGCGCCAGCCTCAATCGCCATGTTCGAGATTGTGATCCGATCCGACAGCGGAAGTGAAACGATTGCAGATCCGTAAAGCTCCATTGATTTGTAGAGCGATCCGGAAACACCGATATCACCAATGATATTCAGAATAATGTCTTTTCCCATCACATAATCCCCGAGTTCCCCCTCGACTGTGAATTTCTGGGTTTCGGGAACCCTGAACCAGAGTTCGCCTGTCGCCATTGCTGATGCGGCTTCTGATGACCCGATTCCCGTTGAGAGCGCACCGAGCGCGCCATAACTGCACGTATGTGAGTCTGCGCCCACAATCAGCCTGCCCGGGGCTGCGAAACCCTCTTCGATCATGATCTGGTGGCAGACGCCGCCCCTGCCGACATCGAAATGGTTCTCGATTCCGTATCGTCTGGCAAAGTTGCGCATCGACTTCGCCTGCTCTGCTGATGCCACGTCCTTGTTCGGCACATAGTGATCCTGGATTAAAACAGTCTTCTCACAAATCGGGACGGCGTCGAACTCTTCAAAAACCTCGAACGCAGGAAGTCCGGTCACATCGTTCACCATGACATAGTCAATTGTTGCGTCCACGATCTCCTTCGGCGATACGCTGCCTCTGCCGGCATGCATCGCAAGGATCTTTTCAGCGATGGTCATTCCCATGATTCAGGGGTTAGCCGTGATTAGATAAATTCTTTCCTGATAATTTCTGATTCTGATGGATTCTGTGATTTCCAATCTTTGCGCCCTTGCGTCATCGCGTCTTTGCGTTCATCTGATCTAACGCAAGGTCGCAAAGTTGGGAGAGATGCGCCCGCGTTTTTTTGCATACGTGAGGGAGCTACCGTTAGCGACCACAGAAAACGTCGGAACCAGGAAATCCGATACCCATGAATCATCAGTTATAAATAGCATCGGAGAGCATTGTTAGATGGGGCTGAGGGGTTTTGCACAACCATCTACCGATGTACGTACCATTCACAAGAAGACTCGGCATATTCTTTATGAGACGGCGTGGGTCGTACGAACAACTCACAACTTCGCTCAGGCAGGCACTAATACCACTCCCGGTTGACATATATCTTGCCAGATCGATCTATTATTCGCTTGTGGCAAGTGTAATCGTGCTATTATTTAGCCTCATTTACGTCCCGAGACATGGACTCCTCGTACTTCTGTATACAACCCCGATCTCGATTTTTGTCGGATGTATCACGTACTATCTCTTCTTATATCGTCCTAAATTCAAGATAGATGTGGCAGGATCAAGGATCGATCTGATGCTTCCCTCCGCGATCACGTACATGTATGCACTCTCCCGTGGCGGCATGGAGTTAATCAAGATATTCGAATCACTCAAG
>DAOVGE010000137.1 GCA_030672605.1 Methanosarcinales archaeon | reverse complement strand
CCCGTCCCCCCAGCTTCACAACAGCCCGTTACCAGGCTGGGTGTGGGGTTCGGTTCTGAGGTGGTGGCTAGCCTTTCCTCAGGCTGGATTTTCACCAGCTGGCGAGTATGAATTTATCTCGGCACTCTCGTGAAATTCGTTCATTCGTGTCATTCGTGATCCCTTCTTCCGATTTTATCACGAAATTCACGAATGGACGAATGGACGAATGACACGAATTTTAACAGGTTATTTTTTGGCAAACCCTAAACACATACAACAGAAAAAAAAATAAAAATAAAAAGGGGATTACTCCCCTGATACCTCATCGTAGAAACTCGTATCGAAGAGATCCTCCGCAGTCAGCGGCTCGTCGATGTATCCAAGCCCATGGATGACCGTTGCATATTCGAGTGCGTCGTCCAGCTCGAGGTGCGGATCTGTGATCCACTCACCATCCCATGTCTCAAACGAATGCTTGACTGTGTCGATATCGTACCCGATCTTATCAGCGAATATTCGGGCGGATTCGTTCTGGTTCTCGTTGAGATACGCAGTCGCCCGGATATGCGTGCGTATGATCTGCTTGACCATCTCGGGGTTGCTTTCGATCAACTCGTCACTCACAACGAGACAGCAACACGCATGACCCGACCACATCTCACTGGAACTGACAACGCTTCTGCCGTTGCCCGCAAGTTCGATCACTGCGGGACCCGGGTGTGGCAGGAAGACGCCGTCCACCGCATCTGTCGCAATCGCAGAAATCGCGTTAGCAGGACCCAGTGGCACAATCTCAACATCCTCGATCGCAACACCGTTATCGGTCAGGAACTTCTTGAAGACTGTGTCCTGAATCGATCCCGATGGGAACGTTGCGATCTTGAGCCCGCTGAGATCGGATGGCGTGGTGTAGTTAATCTCATGTCTGAGAACAAGATCGGACCCCTGTGTCTGTACACCGGCAACGATCTTTGCATTCAAGCCCTGCGCAATCGCCGTAATCGGCGGAGCAGCGCCGACATACGCAATATCAAGATGACCTCCCATCATGGCAGTCATCTCAGGGGGTCCTGATGCGAACTGGTGATCGCTGACCTCGGTTACTCCGAACTCGGCGAGATCAGACTTCCACCAGCCATTCTCCATCGCAATCATGTGCGCGATCTGATGGGTGCTTGGCTGGTATCCAATGCGAAGATGTGTTATCGCTCCGTCTTCGCCGGTCGTCTCGTGTCCTACAGTCTCTCCATCTGTAGTTCCTTCTTCTATCGTATCTGGCTGTTCGACACAGCCGGAGAATGCTACAAGTGCTATTATAGCCAGTATTACTATCATTTTCTTCATTTTAGCCTCCAGTTCTATGATTAGTATCGTTATTACGCTTCAGATATGGAGAGCGGTACATCGATCCCAAGTTCGAGAAATTTGTCGAACAATCTGCTATGTACACTATAACCTTCACCTCGATCGGTTAAACCTTCCACGCGGACTCTCACGTTCAGATCTTCTCCATCACACGGACCGAAGTACTCTATACTCCGTATTCGTTCTTCTCCAAATTCTCTTGCTACTTCGCTTTTGATCAATTCCAAAATCTCTTCTTTTTCCATCTAAAAATCCTCCACAAACTTCTTGCATCCCGCGAGGATCGCTTCCGCATCCTCAATTGCGCGCTCACACAACTCCATAGTTATTACTGTAGATGGATTATAGTCACACTCATTGCGATTCATTCTCGCGGCATCCATTATATCCGAAAGTTCAGCATCATTGAATGTCCGCGTCAACAATTTTTTAAATTTCGCTATCAAAATCTGGTGTTTGGTAACATCGAGCTGCATCTGCACGTACACTGCAGCACGCGCAGCATGATACATGCAATAATACGATCTGTTGACGATAAGCTGATCCGTCGGATCATCAGCCACCAATCTCTTTGCCTTCCAGAGCATTTTCTCTGCAAATGCTATCCTGAAATTCGCAACATCCTTCATTGCAGCCTTCACATCGTCCAAATCGAGTATACCCATTTTGCTCAAATATACGAGTAACCCCCATTCTCCGGGGGTCATCTCCACCAATGTATTTCCGTTCATCGCATTCATGCTTCCGAAATTATCGCCCCACCGTCCCCGACCCTCTGAGCCAGCTGCAAGCTCGCCTGCCGGTCATCGGTTCCGGGCTCAAGGACATATACATAGTTGCCGCTTGACCAGACGTAGCCATATCTAACTCCGCCACCCTGCGGTTTCATCCTGACTTCGGTCGCCTCGTGTCCATTGAACGTCACCGACCCAAAGCGAGAGACCGCCCCCGACGGGGGTTTCTCGAATGCTGGTCGGTTCTTGTAGTTTTCAACAGCGTTCGCCGCATTCACAGAGTCGTTACACTCAGCAATCGTTATATACACATCGTAAAGTCCATCTTTAAATGTATATATTCCCTGAGCTGCGTGTATCTCTCCGATGCTTAGATTTCCTGAGACAATCGAGAGCGCGTCTGCGGTTACGTCGATTCCTGACGTGTTCTCATCAATTATGGCTCTCAGTTCGAATGTTCCCGGAAGGTCGTCCCTCGGAAGCAGATCTGCTATGCTCTGCGGCGCAGAGGTCGTCGGCACCGGCGTGTCGGTCGGGGTCGGTACTGCTGGTACCGGTGTATCTGGTATCTCTGGCGTATCCGGATCGTCCGGACCAATGCAGCCACACGCGGCGACTGCCAGTGTCACAGCCAGAACCAGAGTCAATATCGTATTGCTTGTTTTCATGTTATATCTCCTCTATCAATGCTTCTCTCCTGAATTAGTTGCATAACGTCATCATGATCGTCGATTTTCTTGAATTCGCTTTCCTTGATCAGCACGGTGTCGTCGATGTGTGTGTGTTTGCAGCCTCCCTTCACGATGTACAGGGACTTTGTACCTGCAACAACCGAGATGCTGCTCATCAGATGGGCGTTTTTCGCCATCGTCCGGTTGTACCCGCTGATTCCCGTTAACATCGTGTTGCACACGCCATCGTCAGATACAGCGGCAAAAGGCGCCTGTTTTGCGGGAACCAC
>DAOVGE010000175.1 GCA_030672605.1 Methanosarcinales archaeon | reverse complement strand
AAGATTTCTGTGTTAATCTCGTGTAATCTCGTGGTTTTATATGTGGATATCCATACAATATTGAGCACGTACCCAAAGTCTAAAGATCCTCCGAATCGAAGAGCTGATACTCGATTTCCTTTGCAACGATGCAAAAATATTGGGTCTTTGTGTACCACCGCGTTGCAATGCAAAAACGACCAGTTATATCGGTTATTTACCAGAGCTCACCCAACTTTGATTTCGAGGGGTTTGTCATGGATTTAGTATATTTCTGGCAGTTTTTATCATGAATTACGCATTTGGATGGATGACACGAATCTATTCCGTTTTAACATTCGTGGAATTCGTTCAAACGTGGCATTCGTGATCCCTAAGCGCGTAACGCCACACCAACACAATTCAGGGTCTTTGGTATCTCGCGTTGCAGTAGCTAAAACCATGAGACTTTTTGATATTTTCGAAATAAGGTTTTGAAAAACCACAGAGCGCACAGAGGGACACAGAGGCGGTAAAAGAGAAAAATAACAATTCTCTGTGATCCTCTGTGTCCTCCGTGGTTTAATCGCCCTTACCATGACCAGATCCTCCAGAAGGGTGACAAAGTGTGTGTAACGCGAATTACAGAGAGAGCCAAAATATTCTCTTCTTCCGTTGTTATTCCATTCAAGAAACCCTTTATACCCCAGCAGATCCGGTGTTTGGTGAATGGTTCACAGTTCACTATTCTCAAAAATCGAACAGTTCACAGTAACATTTTGGGGTTGTCGCAGGATCCGGCAAAGTCGCTGCTTACTATACGTAGCAGATTGACATGTAGCGAGTATCCGCAAACACCCGACGAATAGGGATGAATTTAATAAACACGGCTGCAAATTGTAAATGGGACGTACCTGAAAAGGGGGCGAAGAGACAGATACCACGAATTTACCTGCGGCAAAGATTGTGCCCGCATCGGAGACTGGCTATGAGGGGCAAACGGGAGCAAAATGCTTGAAATAAAGAAAAGCTATCTTATCGGGGCTTACGCGCCTAATATGGGCGAGGCTGCTGCAAAGGAGTTAATCGAGGGGAAGATCAGCGAAGCAAACCTCGGTGATAGGGAATCTTACACGAGAGTGGAGACTGCACGGATATGCGGCGAGTTGATGCGCGAAGGGAGTCTGATTAAGATCGTTGCCCAGAATCTGCTTGTCCAACTGGAGCAGAGGGAACGGGATGAACTGGAAGAAGTCATCGGGGCGCGGACTGCTGAGCTTACGGAAGCGAACAGGGAGTTAAAACAGGCTAAAGAGCATTTTCAGACACTCTTTTCCGTCATGGTGGACCCTGTTGTCATCGTCAATGGCGAAGGCGTACTCGTAGAGGTTACCGATAGAGTGGAAGAGGTTTCGGGAGTTACGAAGGAGGAATTGCTTGGCAGGAGCTTCTTAGAAATCGAAACCATTGCCGAGGAGAGTAAAGCCATCATTGCAGAGAATCTGGTGAAACGGCTGAAAGGGCTGGACGTTGCACCGTATGAGATCGAGGTGCTCACAAAAGATGGGGAAAAACTGCCTTATGAGGTGAACGCAGCGCGGATCAATTACATGGGACAAACCGCAGACATGGTGATATTCAGGGACATCGCCGAACGCAAGAACCTTGAGCAGAAGTTACAGCATGCGTTCGATAAACTGAAGGAATCATACGAAGAATTGTCTACTCCTGTGATTCAGGCATGGGGTGGTGTTCTCATGCTCCCGATCATAGGCGTTCTCGATTCTGAGCGGGTAAAACGCCTGATGGATGTGATGCTACAGAAGATTGTGGATACAAGATCAAAAGTCGTGATCATCGACGTAACAGGTGTGCGTTCGCTTGACAGCGGCGTTGCAGGTCATCTGATAAAAACGGTGCAGGCGGCAGGATTACTTGGTGCGGAGTGTATCATAACAGGGATCAGTCCTGCGGTTGCACATGCCACGATCCGACTGGGCGTGGAAGACAAACTGACAACACGCGGAAGCCTGCAGGATGGACTCAGATATGCGTTGAAGCTGGTCGGGGTTAATTGAGCGCTTGAGATGGATGAGCCTGTGATTGATGTGCAACTTCTTGAAGAGGGAGAAATGGTGCAAAATGCTTGAAATACAGAAAAGCGATATTATCGGGGCTTACGCGCTGAACGTGGGAGTGGCTGCTGCAAAGGAGTTAATCGAGGGGAAGATCAGCGAAGCGAACCTCGAGGATAAGGAATCCTACACGAGAGTGGAGACTGCGCGGATATGCGGCGAGTTGATGCGTGAAGGGAGCTTGATTAAGATCGTTGCCCAGAATTTGCTCGCTCAACTGGAGCAGAGGAAGGTAAGTCGTCACCGAAAAATAACATATTGAAATTTCCTGGTTCTGTTGTTTTCTGTGGTCGATGGTAGTAGCCCTTACGTGTGTAGAAATCGCGGGCGTCACTCCTTCGTCTCTGCATCTCTGCGACTTTGCGTTAAATCAGAGAAACGCAAAGATGCGAGGGCGCAAAGACGCGAAGAATGAAAAATCACTTATTCCGGCATCTTTTGAAAACCACAGAATCCGTTAGAATCAGGAACTTGAGGCGGAGGAGATGTAGAGAGTGGGGGGTAGGCGCTTTCGAAACTCAGGAAATGCCCTGTTACACCGCTGAAAACGCGGTGTGATGAAACGTCTCGAGATTGGGGTGAGCGTAGCAGCCAGATTCGTTGACCCGGAGCACATCACTATCCCGAAAGGATAAGAGCAATTACGTGTGGTAACACTATTCTATCAAAACTGATATAGTCTAAAAACTCGAGAGTGTGTCAAAACCATACCCAATTCACACAATGGTCAAAATCATGTCAGCAATATTGATCGCAGGAACTCACAGCGGCGTTGGTAAGACCACCGTCGCAATGGCGCTGATGGCTGCGTTCGCACGTAGATTGCGGGTTGTGCCGTTCAAGATCGGACCCGACTACATCGACCCGAGCCACCACACCGCGATATGCGGGCGCCCATCCAGAAACCTGGACATCTTCATGATGGGGGAAGACGGTGTCCGCAGGACGTTTGCCTCGGAATCAGCGGGCTCCGATATCTGTGTAATCGAGGGCGCAATGGGCTTGTACGATGGCATGGGCGAGAGCGACACCGCATCGGCTGCGCATGTCGCAAGAGTGCTCGGTGTGCCGGTCATCCTTGTCGTTGATGTCAAGGGCATGTCCAGAAGTGCTGCCGCACTCATCAAGGGCTACTGCGACTTCGATTCCAGAATCAACGTCGCCGGCGTGATCCTGAACAGAGTGGGAAGTCCGAGGCACGGCGATATGATCAGAGGAGCGGTTCAGCAGGAACTCGAAATTCCCGTGCTCGGAGAGATACCAAAATCGTCGCACATCGAGCTCCCGTCGAGACATCTCGGGTTGTACATGGCTCATGAGGGTTATCGCATGGATTATGTGCCAGCGCTGGCAGATCTTGCAGAGGGGTGCATCGATCTCTCCGCGATCCAAAGTATCAGTATCGCGCAGGAGGCGGATCGCGGAGCGGCAATTGAGGAGGGAGTGGGGGGCGTGGGCGAGATGGTAGTCAAAGAGGGCGCAAGCGAACACGACGCCGATACCGGCACCGATGCCGATATCACAATCGGGATTGCCCGCGACCCAGCGTTCTGTTTCTATTATGCCGATCTGATCGACTCGTTGAGACGGCATGCAAATATCGTCTTCTTTAGCCCGCTTGCGGATGATTGCCTGCCCGAAGTCGATGGGCTCTATTTCGGCGGCGGGTATCCTGAATTGTACGCAAAGGAGCTGTCATCGCATGGAAGGGTCAGAAGGCAGATCAGAGATGCAGCATCCGACGGGATTCCGATTTATGGCGAGTGCGGGGGCATGATCTACCTCTGCGAGTCGCTTGTGGACCTGGAGGAGAAGACGTTTCCGATGGCAGGCGTCTTTCCGGCGCAGACGCTGATGACCGCAAGGCTGCAGGCGCTCGGATACACCGACGCAATCGTATCCGATAACCCGGTTGTAGGTGCGGGCAGGATCAAGGGGCACGAGTTTCATTATTCGGTGACCGAGTGCGCCCCTGACGTCAGATTTGCATACCGGATGAACCGCGGCAAGGGGATCATGGACGGGATGGACGGGATGCTCGAGCATGCTGCGCTTGGAAGTTACATGCATGCGCCGCCGGGTCTCGATGTGAGCCGGTTCGTTGATTCATGCAGACGATATGGCAACGGAAGCTCAAGTGGCTCTGCTGTGAAGTTGTGAAGTTGTGAAATCCAAAAAAACCCTCACGCCACTCTTTCCGCAATCACCAACGCTTTCGCATTTTTGCAGGAATGATCTGATACCTGAGTACTTGAGACAAGAAGTCAGATAGAGTGATTAGATGGGAAAATATACGATCTTAATAACCGTCTACTTCTTCATCCATGATATTGCGGATGGATTCAGTCGAAAGGATCTCGTTGAAGGGCAGTCCCGCAGTTTGTGCAAAGCGCCTCCTTATTGCACATATCTGGCGGGAAATCCGTTTGTGGATGGAATCAAACATGGTTGGCACCTCGTTTGTGGATTCACAATAACTTACGAATCCTCCTGCTAAGGAGTCGTAACGAAATAACATGGTCATCCTGACGTCGGAAGTCGTTTATTCTGTGGTGGCGCAAACGTCGCGAATACCGTATTTAGATTCGTGGCATTCGTATATTCGTGAAATTCGTGATTTAATCATTTTTTACAGTAATTCATACAAATGAATCACGAATAATACGAATTTCACAAATTACACGAATGTCATCCAATGTTACGACTGTGTTTGGGGCTATTCAATCTGACCATGTTATTCTGTGACAGTCCCTAACATAATAGGGTACCAATCACATTTACTTTATTAATTCTATTGTAGTATCTCTTTAAGATAGTGCCATTGCTGCATGCGCCACGTAGCAGACGTTGAAGCTACTAAAATGCTGCACCTACAATGGCGAAGAGCCCGAAACAATTATACGTCACAATAACCAATATATATACTATGAGGGACTATGAGGGGCGATGCGACATGACTGGTCATAGTTTCCACCGCGTCGAGTCAGGGAATTAAAAATGGATGGAACGAAAGACGAAGAGATAATGCTGGCGATAGATTCTCCTGGGTATGCCAGTAGACGTGAATTGGTGAGTGAATGGCAATGAAGATCGCAATCATTGTTCCGCCGTGGATCCAGGTTCCACCATCACGGTATGGGGGCATCGAATCGATTGTTGCTCTGCTTGCGGACGGACTCGTTGGCAGGGGTTGGGATGTCACACTCTTCACAGTCAAGGAATCCGGAACTTCCGCTGATTGTCGCCATGTATTCGATTGTGGACAGTACGATATTCTCTCGAAATCACCCTCTGAGTGTCTGAACACGGCGGTTACGCACTCGCTTGGCGCGTACATTGAGATTATGCGGCAGGGCGATTTTGATATCGTGCATGACAACACATGGAAGGAGGGTCTGGCAAGCGCGTTCTTCATGGATGTACCGGTTGTGCACACAATCCACGGTCCGATCGATGATACGAACAGGCGATTTTACAATCTCTTCACCGCTGCCAAAAATATCCATTTCGTGACGATCAGCAAATTCCAGCAAAAAGCCCTGTCGAACCTAAATTACGCCGGAAACGTCTACAATGCAATCGAGGTGGGGAAATACCCCTATTCTACGGAGAAGGAAGATTATCTGTTGTATGTCGGGCGGTTCAATTCGGAAAAAGCACCACACATCGCCTGCAAGGTTGCAAAGGTGCTTGGAATGCGATTGATTCTCGCGGGCAAAGCATCCGAACCACACGAGTGGAAATATTTTAATAAATACATAAAATCATATCTCGGTGATACAATACGGTACGTTGGAGAAGTCAGCGATACGTACAAGAAAGAGCTATTCAGGGACGCAACCGCCTTCATCTACCCAATTCAATGGGATGAGCCGTTCGGAATCGTCATGATCGAGGCGATGGCGTGCGGAACTCCTGTCGTGGCATGCAGGCGCGGTGCTGCGCCAGAGATTGTTAGGGATGGCGTGAACGGCTATCTTGCAGACGATTTTGAGCAGTTTCTCGACTGTGTCGGGATGGTACACAAGATTAAGCATAGCCGGTGTAGGGAGTGCGTGGAGGCGCATTTCAGCGCGGATGCGATGGTCACCGGCTATGAAGATATTTATAAGAAGATTCTGGAAGAGTGAGATCCAATGTTTTTTCGGAAATACCTATCAGACGATGAATGGTTGATCAGGGAGCGTAAATGGGATCCCGATTTACATCAGCAGGGCAGTAGCGAGTCCATTTTTTCACTGGGCAACGGATACATCGGAAGTCGCGGCGTCATGGAAGAGATACCGGACGGCAGCAGACCCGGGACATATATCGCAGGGATTTTTGATAAATCTGCCGCAAAAACCGTTGAAATCGTGAATCTGCCAAATCCGTTCGATTTTCAGATATGCGCCAACGGAGAGCCGGTTGCAATAGACAAAATGGATGTGATCAGGCACGAGCGCATCCTCGATATGAGAAAAGGGCTCCTGTTCAGGGAGACGGAGTATCGATCGCGGGCAGGACGGTACGGATACCAATCGATGCGTGCGGTAAGTGCTTCTGATAGGCATACCGCCATGATGCGGGTCTACTTCGTCTCTTACGACTCTGACGTGGACATTATTGTGAAGAACAGCACCGATACCGCTGCGCTGAACATCAGACCCGAGATGGACACCATGGTGAGACATTACGATGTCAGGTGGGCGGATTATACCAATGATATCTGTTATGTGGCTGTGAAGACGAACGATTCCGGAATTATTGCGTCTTATGCCACTGATCTAACGATACGTGGTGATGGTGAGCTTGTTTGTACTGCTCGAACTGCGGAGTGGGAAGACGACAAGTTCACTGAAAATGTGCGCTTCAAAGCCAGAAAAGGAGTGGTTTACTCCTTCAACAAGATTATATCATTTCGCTCATCCCGCGATCTTCCGGCAGAGAGAATCGGGACGATAGCCAGAAAAGCAACCATGAACGCGCTTGAAGAGAGCCGCAGAATCGGTTTTGAGGGGTTGCTGGATGCACATGCCGCAGCATGGGACGAGCGATGGTTAGTTGCGGACATTGCAATAACACCCGCAATCGAGAGTGGGGGTGCTGGTGAATGTGAGTGTGAGGGCGGTAGCGTCGGAGATTTTGTTGATGCCGATGTTGGTGAGGTGAACAGGGCGCTGCGGTTCAATCTGTACCACCTGCTTGCCGCTGGCAACGAGCATGATGATCGGGTGAGCATTGCGCCAAAGGCGCTCACCAGCGAGTGGTACGGCGGTCACGTATTCTGGGACACCGCAATCTTCGTATTCCCGTTCTTTCTATTCACAAACCCGGCAACTGCAAGAAATCTGCTGATGTACCGGTATCGCAGGCTGGACATGGCGCGGAAGAACGCGAAGAGCCAGAACCTAAAAGGCGCACTCTTTCCATGGGAGTCAGCAGCCACCGGAGAGGACGTAACACCTGACCACTGGGTGGATCTGAAGGGAGATATAATCAAGGTGCACACGATGGAGCGTGAGCATCACATCGTCGGCGATGTTGCGTATGCGGTCTACCAGTACTACATGGCAACCGCTGACGAGGAGTTCATGGCGAAGTACGGAACCGAGATTATGCTTGAGACTGCACGGTTCTGGGCGAGCAGGGCTACATACAATGAGGAAACGGGCAGATACGAGATAAGAAACGTGATCGGTCCGAACGAGTACCAGGAGTGCGTCGACAACAACGCGTACACCAACTACCTTGCCAGATGGAATCTGCGCTGCGCAACCCTTCTATGTGCCAATCGCCCCGCGGGAGCGGCGCATAGATCGGAGATTGAACGGTGGCAAAAAATCGCTGATGGTATCACATTCACGGTTCGTGGCGACGGCATGATCGAGGAGTTCGACGGATACTTCGGACGGGAGGATGTGATAATCAAGAAGATGAATGATCTGGGAATACCGACATACCCCAAGGACGATGTGCCGATGACACGTGTTTTCGAGACGCAACTCGTGAAACAGGCGGATGTGATGATGCTTCTGCATCTTTTCCCTCATGATTTCTCACTCGATGTGACGCGGGCGAATATGTCGTATTACGCGTGCAGAACCACTCACGAGTCCTCGCTCAGCCCGTCAATCTATGCAACCCTCTACGCAGAGATTAAAAACGCGGATGCGGCATACCGCTACTTCAAATACGCCCTCTACGGCACTCTCGGAAACGTTTACGGAAATACGCACCACGGCATCCATGCGGCATCGATGGGCGGCGTCTGGCAGGCAACGGTCTTCGGATTCGCTGGTGTGCGCATGAAAGACGGAATTCTTTCTGTGAATCCACGATTACCAGGAGAATGGGGGCGGCTCAGGTTTAATCTCTTCTGGCACGGCGTCAAACTGGAGTTTGACATAACCCAGACCACGGTTGGGATATCGTCCGAATCAGACGGATCATCAAGATCATCCGGAGATTATGCGATACCAGTTGAGATATGCGGCAAAATCCATGAATTAGCAAGTAACGGTTCTGAGGTGATCGAGTATGACAACGACAATTGATTTTGAGAGCGAGGTTGGCTTCATCTGGGATGTTGACGGCGTGATCGTTGATAGCCCCCATGAGATGGCGTGGCGGCTCACCGCAGAGCTTCCGGAGTGGGGTGTTGAGAAGGGCAGACTCGATTCGGAGTTTTATCATGATTACGTCTCTGGCAGACCCAGATACGAGGGTGGCGGGGCGGTCCTTGAGCGGCTCGGAGTGTATGAGCGGCTCGGTGCTGAGACCTGCGAGATGAGAAAAGACCTGCTTGAACGCTACTGCACACGAAAGAACGAACTCTTCGGAAGACTGGTCACTGAAGGACAATTCGAGATATTTGAGAGTTCGGTTTCGATGATCGTCGAGGCAAAAGAGAGGGGAGTCATGCAGGCGATGGCATCGGCATCAAAGAACGCAAAACGCCTGATTATGAATATAACTCGTGAGCGGGTCTCAGAGATTGCCGGAAGCGACTGTGACTGCGACACGCTGTACTCTGTCTTTGATGTGGATGCGTCAGGTATGGATGGTATGACCAAGTCAGGGATATTTGCGTTCGCAGCCGCGCGATTACACGAGCTATCAAGCGGGAAGATCAGATATTACATCGTGTTTGAGGATGCACCGTCCGGAATTGCGGCGTGCAAGGAGAACGGGATGTTTGGCGTCGGAGTGCGGCGCATCGGGGATCAGTCGGCACTCGCCGGAGCCGGCGCTGACATTGTTGTCGATTGTCTCGGTGAACTGGGCTACGATCGCTTGCGGTCAGCGTTTTTGGAGATGCTGTGACCTGTCTTTTTCGGAGACTTTTTATTATTTTCTGTAATGGTCAATCTGACCATGAACACAAGAGCGACCGATACCCACACAACACGATCGCCAACAGAAGGGCTTTCTTTCTTTGCGCCATTGCGTCCTCGCGTTCTCTATCCAATATTAACGCAAAGGCGCAAAGGCGCGAAGGGTATTGTTAACCCCGGTCTACACGTCTTTCGTGCTGTTGCACATCCAACTGACCATTACAAAATAATGAAAAGTCCCCATCAGATGACCACGATCACAGAAGCAGAAGCACCACACGAAACATCAGATCTCCATAAATAAGAGCGCTTACGAACCCGGCTGTGATTGGGATCATAAACGGCAGCCCGGGAGTCACCCAGACCCGCTCATCAATCAATCCTTTCGACTCGAGGTTCTCCAGCCGTTTCACTGCGATCTCATCGACATTGCTGCCGCTTCTACTGAACTTTTTTCTGATCCTCCCGTCCTCGCAGAGATAATCCTCGATCAGTCGCACATGCCGACCCCGGAGATCAGAGATCCTGCACCGGTATCCTGCGAAGATATACAACGGTCGCTCCACAATCGCACGTAAAGATAGTGTGCAGAGGTTATAAGCAAGAATTCCGAGCGGAACAATGGCGGTGAGCAAAACAGCGTTCACGAGTGTGCTGAATGCGAAGATATTGACTGGCGGAACGCCACATATCGGCAATTCATGTCCCGCGACTGAAAGACTCGGAAAAGCCGGAAAGATGAACGCAAGAGCGATCAGTGCCTTTGCGTCCGCACCTCCGAACGCATTGAGCCTGAAGAGCAGGTACACGAATAGATAGATGCCCACAACCGAGACTGCCGTGTGCAGGAGATACCCCTTGCCTTCTGCCATCACATCGGCGATAACGAGTGGCAGAGCGGCGACAAAGACCACACCCCAGAGCTCGTTCGGAACGGTTCTTGTCCGGAGGTCGGAGCGGCACGAGTAGAGCAGGAAGGATACGCAGACGAATATCTTTACAAGATCGATTATGTTCATGGTGCCCCTGCCCCTGTGATGTACTCAAGTCTCTGCGGCGCATCCACGACCGGGACGCTTCCGCATAATCCAATATGGTCCCCAAGGATAATTAAACCTCCTGTGATCGATCCGACCCCCTCAATCATCGATAACGCGTCTTTGATGGATTCAGTGTCACTCACAGCGTTCCCGACAGAGGTTGCTGCCGCATCCGCAAGAGACGGATCATCAGCCAGAATCGTTGCAGAGTCCGCGCACCCGAAGCTGATCGAATGCCCGATTCTCCCGGACGATGTGCATATTCCACGGATCGACTCACCGGGTTCAATCTCAAGACCAATGCTGATGTCCGTTCTGCCGGAGTACACCCCGACAATGACCGTTTCGTCGTTAACCATGGCGATATCACCGCCGTTATCAACGATCGCATAAGTTGCGCCACAATCCACCATCGACTCCACAGCCAGCCCCGCAATCGTGCCCGCAACCGCGCTCATCGGACCGATTCCAAAGACGTTGCCCGCAGCAACCATCCGCCGCACAATCTCGGGAGTATCGCACGGACGCTGGCACCGGTATTCTTCGAGGGTGACTGCGAAGAACGGGTCATCTCTGATGAATCGCTCCAGATCGCGTCTGCATGCCACAATTGCACGCTTCGCTGCGGGAATGTACTCTTTTTCTGAAGAAATGGTGACAACGGTCTCTTTGAGCTGAAAACTATCTCTTATGTACGTTTTTTTGCTCATCGATCAATCTCGTTGATCTGTGGACGTTACCGTAAGAAGATTCTCTCTCGATACTCTCGGTGCCCCCACCACCATCGGTCTCCCAGGCATCCGATTGTAGTCGATCGACTCAAGAAACTCCGCCATACGTAGAAGCGCCTCCTTTATGTCCTCCCTCGACGCAGCATACGAACACCGCAGAAATCCGGCTCCGCAATCCCCGAACACATCCCCCGGAACGACAGCCACCTTCTTTTCGACCATCAGACGCTCTGCAAACTCGCCCGAGGTCATGCCAGTATCTACAATCGACGGAAATGCGTAGAACGCTCCCTTTGCCCAGAAGCAATCCAGTCCGAGTTCGTTGAAGCCGCTGATTATCAGATGTCTCCTGCGGTCATACTCCCGCACCATCTTCCCCATCTCCTCTCGTCCGTTCCGCAGTGCATCGATTGCAGCCAACTGCGACGTGATCGGAGCACAGAGCATTGTGTACTGGTGTATCTTCGTCATCGCTCCGATGATTTCACTGTTTCCGAGTGCATATCCAACTCTGAGACCGGTCATTGCATGGGACTTCGAGAAACCGTTGAACACGACCGTATTCTCCATCATCCCGTTCAGGGAGGAGAAACAGGTGTGTGTTCCGTTGTATGTGAGCTTGTCGTAGATCTCATCGGAGATGACTACCAGATCGTGCTCGGTTGCAACATCCGCAATCTCCTCGAGGTCTTTCTTGTCCATTGTTGCACCCGTCGGATTATTCGGATAATTGATCATGATAACTCGAGTCTTTTCCGTGATCTTCCCTTCTATCTGCTCTCTTGTGACTCTGAACTCGTTTTCGATTCCTGTAGCAACTCTCACCGGAACTCCGCCGGCGAAGAGCACAGTTGGCACATAAGAGACGTAGCACGGCTCCGAAACGATGACTTCATCCCCCGGATTCAAAATCGAACGCATCACAAGATCGATTCCCTCGCTCACTCCGGTCGTGATCAGTATCTCGTCACCGGGATCGTAATACAGGGAGTGATCCCTGCGAAACGTATCAGCGATCTCTTCCCGCAGTTCAGGGAGCCCCTGATTTGAAGTGTAGGATGTGCGCCCGCTCTCGAGCGCGTGGATGCATGCTTCCCTGATGTGCCATGGGGTCACGAAATCAGGCTCGCCGACACCGAGCGAGATCACATCGTCGAGCTGGTTTGCCAGGTCAAAGAACCTGCGGATCCCTGACGGCGGCACACCCTGCACAGCATCTGATATCTGCATCGAATCCTCCACGGTTTATGAGACTATATACTATGTATGTACTATGTACGAGACTTTTTATCGTCTTCCGGAATGGGTTCGAAAACCACCGAGAGCACCGAGGACACAGAGAAAACAGCAACTATCTGTACCCTCCGCGTCCTCTGTGGTTAATCGTCTTTGCCATAATCCATCCACCCGGAAGAAATTAAAAGCCACATATACTATGCACTACGGCGAGATCGGGAGTCGCTCTGCATGTTCCGGTTCATGCAGCGCCACACCATCCTCCTTGTAGGTCTTCAGAACAAAATGCGTGGCAGTGCTCCGCACCTGTGGCAGAGTTGCGATCTTCTCCGCAACAAAGAATGCAACCTCCTTCATCGACCTGCCGCGCACGGTGAGTGAAAGATCATGATCTCCCGAGATCAACCTAACCGACCGAACCTCTGGAAATCTCGAAACGCGATCCGCAATCATGTTGTATCCGGCTTCACGCTCCAGAGATATCTTAATTTCGATGATTGCGTAAACAAACCCATTATTCACCCGGTCCCAGTCGATTATGGTCTTGTACTTACGGATCGTACCACTCGACTCGAGTTCGCTGATACAATCCGCAATCTCCGCCTCAGATCGTCCGGTAAGTGCTGCGATCTCATCAATCTCGAGTTTAGGATCGTTTTCTAGTATCTCTAGCAGATTCTGTACGAGATCCATCCTTAACCCGCCTCATGTCTCCATATATGCAGATTCGTGACTGGAATCCGTTGGTTCTCTCCATTTACTATCCTTGCAGTCATCGCAGAGCGATCTACCGTCGACAACGGATAGGTGGTACGAATACTGTCCGCAGACATCGCACATACCCTCGAAGTCGGATATGAGCAGGGACTCGCGCTCCAATTCCATGAGTTCTCGCAAGGCTTTGGTCATATCAGAAGATACAGCGACGACGTCCTGACTCGTGATGATGCCGATTAAGTCATCATTTCGAAATACGGGCAGCCGTCTGATCTTATGCTCAAGCATCATCTGAATCGCATCGCTCACCGGCGTATTGTGGTCGATTGTGATCAATGGGGATGTCATGATCTCAGAGAGCGAAACAGTGCTCGGTTTTCTGTCGTTGGGGATTATCTTGCGTGAGATGTCACGTTCGGTTATGATGCCGATCGGTTTTCCATCTTCGATCACAATTACGCTTGATCGATCATATTTTATCATCTCGTTTGCGACATCAATCAGCGAATCGTTGATGTCTGCTGCGATCACGTGCGGTGACATGACCTCTCGCACCGGTCTATCAATGTCCATTTACAAACCTCCTGTTCTCTGATTATAGAATTGGTGCTGACTGTTATCAAGGTTGTGCCGGAACCACGCTCATGCCACGATTCCTTTGCGCCATCCTGACAAACGTTGCTCAACAAAGTACCGGAACAGACTGTCGATTATGAGCGCGATGAAGCCGAGAAGAAGCATGTAAACCATGACATGATCCATCCGCTGCAGATTTCCCCAGAACTGTATCTTGTACCCGATCCCGCTCGTCGATGCCCCGAACATCTCTGCCGCGACAACGCACATCCAGCCAACGCCCATCCCCACCCTGATGCCGGTCACAATATCCGGAACCGCGGACGGGAATGCAACCTTCCTGATCAGGTCACGGCTTCTGGTGCAGCCGAGCACCATCGCGGTCTCGATTAAAACCTTCGGCACATTCCGAAACCCCGTATACGTATTGATCAGAATCGGAAATACCGTTCCAATGAAGACGATCGACCCGGCAGCCGCATGCGTGAGTCCGAGCCATATAATCGCAAACGGTATCCATGCAAGAGGCGGTATAGGGCGCAGAATCTCTATAATCGGATTAAATATCCTGTTTGTAAGCGGAAACCAGCCCATACCGATCCCAAGCGGGATTGCGACGCACATTCCGGCAACAACACCTATTCCGAAGTGGAGTAGACTGATCTCGGCGTCATATATCAGATCGCCGCGTAGACGGCAAAATGATGTAAAAACGTCTGTTACACTCGGGAGGAAAGTTGGATTTTTGACAACATAATCGGCAGCCAGTTGCCAGATCACAAGAGCGGAACAGAGCGATACAATCTCAATTCCATACTGCCTAAATATGGATGCCATATCACTGTAGCTTGTCGTGCATCTCTTCGAGCGACTTCGAATCCTTGCCCAGAAGTTCCATCAGTTCCGCGATCGCCGCATCAAGGAACACGAGCGTTGTGATCTCAAAGGTTGTGCCGAGCGGCGCAAGTTCAGAGAGTTTTGCATACTTTCCGAGCAGATGCTGCACAAGATAATCTCCCCGACCATTCTTTGCTCTGCCAAAGATTCTCACGGTCTTGTCTGCCATTTTTCCGAGTGTGGAGTCGGGTTGCGAGGTGATGACAATCAGAGACGCGTCGATCTCTTTTACAACCCGCCCTAAATCGACGATGGACAGTGTTTCGCCTGATCCGCTGATCGCAACCACGACATCCTCTGCATGCAGCGCTGGCGTTGTTGATTCGCCGACCACATAGACACGCAGCCCAAGATGCATGAGCCTTGTTGCAAAAGCCTTCCCAATCAGACCCGATCGTCCGGTTCCCATCACAAAGATGCTCTTTGCATTCCTGAGCATGTCAAGCATCTCTGAAACCGTAGTGAGATCCAGTTCATCGAGTGCCTGCTCTATGTGTTTCGTGAGTATATCCATCGATGCGACCAGTGTCTTGCATTTCGATGGGTTTCGGTTGTTCGTTGGTGTGGTGTCAGTCATGGCCTATTCACCAGGTCGTATGCCACTTCTGCCGCATGCCTCATAATCTCTTCCGCTCCCGGAACCACACGGTTCTGCATGAGCACATTGCCATCGCATATCGTGGTGTCGACGCAGCCGGATGACGCGTAGACCATGTTCGAGTCGAGATTGTGAAGCGGTGTCATCTCTGGCAGTCGCAGATCAATCAAGAGTAAATCCGCTGGCGCACCCTCCACAATCCCGCCCCCGCCGATGCGGAGCGCTTCAGCGCCGTTCTTTGTGGCAATCTCTATTGCTTCGCGAGCCGGAACCACCGTCTGCCGGTCTGCTGCTGACTTCTGCAGAAGCGACGCGAACTTCGCTGACTCGAGCATATTGAGATTGTTGTTGGATGCGCAGCCATCGGTGCCAAGCGAGATATTAACTCCAGCAGATGAGAGAGCTGAGTATCGCATTGCCTGCCCGACAGCAAGTTTCATATTTGATGTTGGGTTGTGGGAGACCTTAACACCATGCTTCGAGAGGAGCGCAATCTCACGGTCATTGATCCAGACAGAGTGTGCCGCTATAACATTCGGACCAAGAAATCCAATGTGATCGAGATACTCCACAGGACGCATCCCGGTCTTGTCGATGCAATCCAGAACCTCCTGCTCGGTCTCTGAAACGTGTATGTGAACTAATATGTCTTCTTTCCTTGCAAACTCCGCGGTCCAGCAGAGATTCTCCTCTGAGACGGTGTAGATGGCGTGCGGACCGAGCGCGGGAATCACTCGCTCGGAATAATCCTTCATGAGCCTCATAGTCAGCCTTCTGTTCTCTCGCTGCACCTCCTCGTCTGATCGCCCATCGATGTCGATTAAGACGTTGCTGATAACACCGCGCAACCCCATCTCATCGACCGCTCTTGCACTTGCGAGCGCGTGCCAGTACATGTCATTGAAGGCGGTCGTCCCGGTCTTGATCATCTCGAGGCATGCGAGTTTTGTGCCCCAATAAACGTCTTCGGCGGTCAGTTTCGCCTCAAGTGGCCATATCCAGTCAGCAAGCCACGTCTGCAGCGGAAGATCATCCGCGTAGCCCCGAAAGAGGGTCATTGCCGCATGGGTGTGTGTATTCACAAAGCCGGGCACAACCGCTCGTCTTCTGGCGTCAATCACGCTGTCCGCGTCGCAAGGGGCACAGTTGACCTCATTGATCCTGCCATCCTCGATATAGACGTTGCCATGGTTCTCAGTCTCTTTCAGAAGTAAACTCATCCAATCAGCCTCGCAATCGTGTCCACAACCATATCCCGGTTCTTGTTCACGTTCTCAATTATGGTCTCATAGTCCAGTTCCTGCTCGGAAACGCCGTTTGCGTAGTTGTCAACGGTAGCGAGTGCCGCAACCGGAATTTCGATCTCACTGCAAAGAGTCGCTTCGTTTGCCAGTGTCATTCCCACGACGTCGGCATGCCGCCTCAAGATAGCGATCTCTGCTTTTGTCTCAAATCTGGGTCCGTGCATCTGCACGTACACGCCCCTCTCCTGCCCGCGACTCGCCCTGATGACCCTATCTCTCAGCTCATAATCGAATCCTGGAACAACATGTCGTATCTTATCATCATAAAATGTTACGTGCCTTCCGAAGTTGATGTAGTCGTGCACAACAACCATTGTTCCCGGCGCAATCTCCTCCTTCAGACTGCCTGTTGATGAGATGCAGACAACGCCGCTGACACCTACTGTCTTCAGCGCGGAGATGTTTGCCAGATGGTTGATCCTGTGCGGCGGCGTGTCCATGGCAACGCCGTGGCGCGGCAGGAAGATTGCGTCGCGCCCCTTGAAAACCTCCACAGTTCCGTATTTCGTCTGAACAGTCTCCCTTGTACCTTCGAATTGCTCTCCGGTCAGACTCGTCCCGTAGATTATGCCAAGCATTCAGCCACCACTTGTGTATCGGAGTTGCAGCGTAAAAAGTTAATCGCGGTCATGCACCTGCCTGCCCATCATGTACCATGCTCGCACATACTCAATATTATGTGAATATCCGCATATAAAACCACGTACGTGTTTAGCTAAGTGCTCACCGAAAAATAAAGTAGCAAAGTTATCTGATGGCACTCCACATCCCTGACATTCGTGCGATTCGTTTATTCGTGCCATTCGTGATCCCTTCTTCCGATTTTATCACGAATTTCACGAGAGTGCCGAGATAAATTCATACTCGCCAGCTGGTGAAAATCCAGCCTGAGGAAAGGCTAGCCACCACCTCAGAACCGAACCCCACACCCAGCCTGGTAACGGGCTGTTGTGAAGCTGGGGGGACGGG
>DAOVGE010000022.1 GCA_030672605.1 Methanosarcinales archaeon | reverse complement strand
GGTTGTGATATGCTCGGTCCGTTCTTCTATAGGATGGCTAAGGTGGATAATGCGGAGGTTTTAGTTGAGTTTAAGGAACATATCCGGGAATTTCTGAATGCACAGACTTATGTGGAGTTTTTAATAAACTGTGGACTTGTTGATTGCGCCAGGGAGTTGATTGAGGCGGGAGAATCTCTTTTTGACGAGCGCAGGTTCCGGTTATATCTGCGGATTGATAAGGAGGCTGCAATAGAGTTTGCCCGGAGAGAAGGGTTCTATTCCAGTTTGATACAATACTACCACGAGACCGGGGCGCATGATGGAGCAGTTGATCTTTTTTTGAAGGTGGTACGGGATTACTCGCTGAAGGATCAACTGGACAGGAGTTCATATTTCTACAGAGATGTTCTTGATTCGATAAAAAAGAGTGGATCGCTTGATAAATCTGGAACAGAGGATGCTTTGCGCGATCTGTTCGAGATTTGCTATTCTACGGATTGTTATGATGTCTGCGTCGATTCCGGCATGGAGCTGGGAGATAAAGAACTTCTGCGGAGGTTGATCGGGAAAGAGAGAACTCACAACTTCGGTGTGGGCTCAAAAATGGAACTGCTGTCGTATCTGCTGGATGAATGCCCTGATGAGGTGGCAGGAGAGTTAAAAGCGCTTGCCTCATCGCTGATCGAGGCGATGGGGAGCTATTCTTATAAGCAGGCGGCGATTGTGTCTTCCGGCTCAAGGAGCTTGTTCCTGCTGCTGAATGGAGGGAGTATGTGAAGGGGGTGTATGATCTGCATTATCGGAAGATATATCTCTGGAAGGAGTTTAAGAGGCGAGGTGTGGTCCCTTCCTCCGCTTCAACAGTTGAAGCGGAGGAAGGGTGTTGTTGAGATGGTGGGGTAGTTGGAGATGATGGGGGGTTGCAGAGAATCAAAGTGCTTGTGATTGAACAGGATGTATGATTTCCAAAGATTGACGGATCGGTGAACACGATGAAATATGCGTGAGAGGGTTGGATATACCGTGACGGCGTCGTGGAATTGCTGGAAGATGTTCCGGTTCATAAAACCATGAAAGTTATCGTTGTTTTCAAAGAAGATATCAACGAGGGTCATGGGAGTTGCTCCGGGTCCCCAATGACGACTATCCGCTTGGCACGGTAAATCATCGGAAGGAGGTTGGTTAGAGTGCACTGGGTTGCTTCATCGATCACCAGTAGATCAAATACTTCCGGTTGCATGGGAATCGACTTTGTTGATAGGGCTGTTGTGAGTCATAGAGGCACAGCGTGCATCGCTCTGAATCGAGTTCTCTCAACGAGAGGGAAAAGAAATCACCCGCATCCCTGCGAGTTATTTCTTTATGCAATTCTACTATTCTATCCCAGGGGATATCGCGTTTTTTGTAGGTCATGTCATCTGTCCACACCGGCGCGATTGCCGTTTTGTGATGATCGGGGCATTCTTTTCCAAGGTTTTTACTACCAAAAAAGAATATATTTTGAATGTTCGTAAATGGGCATATAAACTTTTCGCACAGGGTGCTGTCTAAAAATCACTTCTGGCACTCAACTCAACAGCAGGAATCAATTCGCAGGGGACGCGGGAGATTCCGGAGACGCTGATTCGTGCGGTTGAGGGGATAGTGAGTGGATGATTGCGGCAGAGCGCAACAACGATTGCGGGCTTTTTGCATATCTCGTCGGTAAATATAGTGAATAGGGAGTACTTCAATTATAGTGGCTTTCCACTACATCATACTTACCATCCCTTCCGCCTGAATATGATGACCAATCGACAAGACTTCGCAGGAACCCGTCCGTGAATCCGGTGCCGGATTGCCAACTCACCTCAGCGAGCCCCAGCCCCGCATGCCGCCGAGAACGCATGTTCAACAAACTTCGGGTGCACAAGTTCGACGATCGTTTCGAGATTCACTATATCTTCCCTGTTATATTTTAGCAGCAGTTCAAGTGCATCCGCACTGCCGCGTTCGTACTCATGCCAGAGCCGGACCGCATCAAATCCGGTGATTCCTGTCGTGTCCTCACTACGTGTGATCCCGAGCGTCCGCTCGATTGGCTTGAGACCACCCGAGTAACCGATGCGCCGCAGCGGATACATCAGATCCGTGTGCAATTGGTTGAACTCGATCTCAGGATACTCGTGCTTTATGAACGGCAGGTCAAATCGTGCGCCATTGAACGTGACCAAAAAATCGTATTTTGCAAACTCGCAGACAACGTCGTCAAGATCGATTCCGCGTACGTATGTCTTTGTCTTCTTACCGTCGTATATCCCGACAACGGTCATGTAGTCGTAGTTTGGCGACAGACCTGTGGTCTCTATGTCCACAAAGGCGATTCGGTCCTTAAAATCGCTGTATGCGCGCCAGTGTTCGGATTTCGGAAGCGATTGTGCAAAGAATCCAGAGTCACGTGCACGGAGGCGCTGCACAGACTCATCGATACCCTCAAGGATGGTTCTCTTTTTGGCAGCCGATATGGGCAGATCATCCTGACATTCTGCAAATTCGGACCATGTTTTGATTCCGCATGACCATATCCTCTCTTCGATCGTACGCCCAATGCGTGGTATGTGGATGTATGTACTTGTGAGCATAGTTTTGCCTCGTTTTCAGAACATAATGACTTTTAGATGTGCATTATATCTTTGTTTCTCCTGCAGAAGGGCGTTATCAATTGAGACCGGGCGAAGATGAACCCGTCACAATCACCACCAACACCAACACCAACACCACCAATCGACATGCTTAAATGATATCGCATGGAAGAGCACCCATATCTCGTGCTGAGCGGAGGTAGCCAAGCGGTCAAAGGCGGTGGACTCAAGATCCACTCTCGCAGGAGTTCGCGGGTTCGAATCCCTCCCTCCGCATCACTTCTCTTTTCTCATTTTTCGCTTGATCGATTCGATTCGATCGGTTAGATCCTGAACGAGCCCTTCGGACACCGTGCCACTGTAGTAATCGATCCGTGCGGCGATTGCCAGTTTTGAGGCGAACGCCCGTGCAATCCTGCCGCGCATTCGGTGGGGTGACGCATGGATGTGCGGGTGCTGGAAGATTACGCCGTGTTTTGGCGGAGATGCGCCGCGGAGATGCCGGAACATCGCCCGGTTCGCACCGAGAATCTGCACGCGGCTCGCAGGCATCATGCAGAGTCTGTTGAGCCCACCTGCGATACTGAGAAGCCGCGCAGCAAGAAGAGCGCCTGCGAGATTCGTGAGATTGGGCGCAACGCGTGCGATCTCGTCTTTGATGTGCTCAATTAACGCATCCCGGCTTTTGTGCAGGTCGATTAAGTTCTGCGCGAGCATACGCATTGCGCAGGGGAGGTTATCCTGCTCAGGGATTCGCCTCAGGTCTGATTCTGAAATTGAGTTTGAAATTGAGTCCGAGTCCTTGTAGGGGGCATACCAGTCAGCTAGTCGCTCTGAAAAGAGGTTTATAGTGTCGTTAAGGTCGTCAAGCGCTTTTATCGCATGCATGACCTCCTCGTCCCGGTGTGCGGATGATACGACCTGTTCCCTTGCGAGTCTGATTGTTACCTCGCGCAGCAGGGATCGGTACTCCTCTTCGGAATCAACGATACCTTCTCTGAATAAAAAAGTGCGGAGATGTGTTACCGGACTTTCTGGGTCCAGTAACATCGAAACGATCGCAGAAGAGTCGACCATTCACTCCTTGACCAGGGTCGGTTTCTTTGCCTCGCGCGTGAACATGATCGGCAGGACGTTCAACACCCCTATAAGATCGCCTTCCTCAATCTCGCCGGTCTCCTGTCCGAGAATGTATGCGACCTCGATCTGTCGATCAGCCTCAACCGGTGCGACCCCTCCACCTGATCCGACACGCACCACTGATGCGAGTGGATGCGGGGTGAATGCGCACAGGAGTGCAAGCAGATCTCGCTGCAAGTCAATCTCCCTGATCTTAATCTTCTCGAATGCTCCCTTTGCAATCGTCACATCCTCGTCTGCGACGATCATCTCCCATTTGGCACGGGTTGCTATCGTGAACTCGTACGTCGATGCTTCGACCTTGATCCGTTCAGGTCCCTGTTCTGATGCCGAGACAATCTGTATAATTTGAGATGCCATACTCTCACATCTTGCTGATACGATATATATTCATCCCAGCCGTGTCTGGATTGAGTCCCGCGCCTGGATTAAATCGGGCTGTATACATATGATACCCGTGAGCGGCTGCAACCGCGCATCATCGCTCAGCATGTGGTATATGCGGTCAGGCGGCGTGTCGAGCGATATCTCTTTAGTCATGCCATACCTCCCCCGATTAACCACGATAGCATTCACAATTCCTAGCATATCAAGTTCGGTGATGAGTTCGGTGATGCGACGCTGTGTCAGGACGTCTATGTCAATCACACCACACATACGCCTGTAGATACGGTAAACCTCTCCGGTGGACATGATTTTTCTACCGTTTCCAGTTCCCCGGATCAATTCAGGATCTTGATCGAGTGCCATGATGCTGTACAGCACCATCTTTGACTGCGTCGGAAGCGTTTTTATCACCTCTGCAACACGATCAGACTCTATCTTGGACTGCGCCCGCCGGACATGGACTTCACTCACCAGAATCGATCCATCGCGTTCAGCGAGTTCTGACGATATTCTGAGCAGGTCAAGGGCTTTGCGCGCATCGCCATGTTCCCTTGCTGCGAGTGCGGCACAGAGTGTGATCACAGTGGTATCGAGTATCTCGTCGCCGAATGCCATATCAGCGCGCTGTTTGAGGATGTCTGTAAGCTGATCAGCGTTATATGGCGGAAAAACGATCTCTTCCTCCCCGAGAGAACTTCTGACTCGTGGATCAAGGAACTCTGTGAACTTCAGGTCATTTGAGATGCCCACAAGGCTGACTCTGGCATGTTTGAGCGTGGCGTTGATTCTTGATAAATTGTACAGCACATCATCCCCTTTCTTTGTCAGTTTATCGATCTCATCGAGGATGACTATCACAGCCTGTTCTTTTACGTCGAGCGCTTTTTTAAATTCGGAATACACCTGATCGGTGGGCCACCCTGTCATCGGAATCTTCTTGCCGAAGTTACGCGCAAGCTTGGCGAGCAGCCGATACTGTGTGTCGATGATCTCACAATTCACATACAGGACAGTACACGGAATCTCACGTTCCACCCCCACTTTCTCGATCTCATTTCCGACATACGTGGTGACTGCAGTCTTACCAGTCCCGGTCTTCCCATAGATCAGGATGTTTGATGGTGTGTCTCCACGCAGCGCCACGATCAAAATCTTGATCAAAGAATCCACTTCCCGGTCCCTATGTGGGAGGTGATCCGGAACATAGGTGGATCGAAGTACATCCCTGTTTTTAAATATCGATTTCGAGTCCAATAATCCATTTATAGCTTCTGCTATGGGGGTATTTTTCAAAGATGCTCCCTCCTTATCGGAATGTCGCCGCTATACACCTCGGTTGCAAACCTATTAAGGATTGTGGGCGTATAATTTTATTTTAACAAAGTGAAAATTAAGGCGAGAGCCGTTTTCGGTCACGGGGGAACAACACCACATCGCGGATATTTTCGATCTCTAGCATGGTCATGACTAATCGCTCAGCTCCGATTCCCCATCCGGCATGCGGGGGCATCCCATACCTAAACGCCTTCAAGTAGAAATCAAACCCGTCCGGGTTGAGTCCGCATGCCTCGATTCGCTGGCGCAGCAGATCATGCAGGTGGACACGCTGCGAACCTGACGCGAGTTCCATACGTGGATGCATGAGATCGAATGATTTGCTGTAGAGAGGTCTATCGTCGTACGGCTGGGTGTAGTATGGCTTAATCTCTGTAGGCCAATTTATGAGGAAATAGTGCTCGCCGATTGCGTTTCCGATCGCGCGCTCAGCAGCAGTGCCGAAGTCATCGCCCCATTCGATCTCGTGCCCACAGCCAAGCGCAATCTCGAGCGCGTCGTCATACGTCACCCGTCTGAACGGCAATTCGGGTATGGTAAGCTCGACTCCGAGATCGCTTAGTTGTTGCGCGCAGCTCTCTGATACGTGCGCGTAGGCAGCATGAACCATCCGCTCGAGAATATCCATCACATCGAGCTGATCCATGAAACTCGCCTCTATATCAATGGAAGTAGCCTCGTTGAGGTGGCGCAGGGTGTCGTGCTCCTCAGCGCGGAAGATCGCGCCGATCTCGTAGACCCGATCAAGACCCGCCCCCATCAGGATCTGCTTGTAGAGCTGCGGGCTCTGGTTCAGAAAAGCCTCTTTGTTGAAGTATGTTATCGGAAATAACGCTGTGCCACCCTCGGTTGCAGTAGCAACCACCTTTGATGTGTTAATCTCGATGAAGTCCTCGCTCTCAAGGAAACTGCGCACGGCTTTTAGTACATGGTGGCGAACCGTGAATATGGCGAGCATCCTTCTCCGCCTCAGATCAATGAACCTCGAATCAAGTCGCGTATCGATATCTGCGCCGACTTTGCCGGTGATGTCCATCGGCAGCGGAGAATCCGATTCCGAAAGCACATCCAGGCTCTGTGGGATGATCTCGTATCCGCTAGGAGCCTGCTTCGCCCCCGCAACAGATCCGGTCACCAGAATAACAGACTCCCGGTTCAACCTCTTGCCTTTCTCAAAGAGGGCAGAATCGGTCTTCTTTTTGACCATGGTGATCTGCATGAATCCTTCCCGGTCCCGGAGCACGATAAAACAGATTCCGCCAAGGTCGCGCGTCTCGTGTATCCAGCCCGCAACCGTGACTGTGTCGCCGTCCATCTCATGCGTGATATCAGATGCATAATGGGTTCGCATGCCGTCCATAGTGGATGTTAGACCGTATATCGATGTTATATCTTTTGGTGCGGAGTACGTGTTTAGCTAACCACAAGATTACACAGATTTCCACGAGAACGTATGTGGGCAGGATATAACATGCACACATATTACCAATATCTTGTATGTATCACCATCTTCTTGTGTCAATCTCGTGAAATCTCGTGGTTTTTTCGGCGTAATCGGAATATTCAGTGAAATCGCTGGATTTTGTGGCAACCAAATTCGTGTAATTCGCGCCATTCGTTGCCATTCGTGATCTCTTGGTGATGATTTTATCACGAATGCCGCGAATAAACGAATGACACGAATCGAGTAAATCGGCGGAAATCACTGGGTTTTTAGACAGTGCCGTTTTTTCGCCTCAGCTATAACGCATGCGGTGCGGATCAATACTTAACAAAGGACGCATTCTCGCTTCGCAGACGCTCTTCTTCGAGTACCACGGTCTTCTCATGATCCTTAAACGTGCTGCCAATCACGCAACAGTCCATATCATGCTTTTCTGCAATCCGTATCGCCGAATCGGCTTCCCCTGCCGGCAGAACGATGCAGAAGCCGATCCCCATGTTGAAGACCTGATACATCTCAGCAATACTCACAGGACCGTGTTTCTGAATCAACCCAAAAATAGGTGGAGTTTCAGGCAAACTGTCGATTCTGAATCCACAATCCTTGCTCACCCTTCTGAGATTTAAGAAACCATCTCCGGTTATGTGCGCGAGCGATTTCAGATCCAGGTTGGATTTTTGCATCTCTCTTACCGCTTTTACGTAGATCTTCGTCGGTTCAAGCAGCTCTTCGCCAAGCGATCTGCCGAGTTCATCGATATGATCAGTCACGTCAAATTTATCCAGGAGAACTCGTCTGGCAAGCGTCATTCCGTTGCTGTGAATTCCCGAGCTCGCCATGCCGAGTATGACGTCCCCTTCGTTGATTGTGTCACCTGTTATGATCTCATCTGTCGGGACGATGCCAACGCCCATCCCTGCCAGATCGAAGCCCATATTCTCCCGCGCTCCTCTGATCATCTCAGGCATGACCGCAATCTCCCCTCCGGACAGCGTCACCTCTGCCGCTCTACATCCCGCAACCAGACCTTTCACGAGCTCTTCGAGGAGATTCGGGTCCGGATTTTGAACCGCTATGTAATCGACAATCGATATCGGCTCAGCCCCGACGCAGAGGATGTCGTTCACATTCATTGCGACGCAATCGATTCCGACCGTGTCGTATCGTTCCATCTCCTGCGCGATGAAGACCTTGGTTCCGACGCCGTCGGTCTTGATCGCCAGAGATACGCCTGAACCAATATTTATAACTCCGGAGAAATGTCCTACTGGGATCACCGGCTTTCCAGTGGTCTCTCTGAAGTCAAAAGTCGATTCAGCGAGTTTTACGATCTGTTTTAGTGCGGATTCCACCTTCCCGGTATCGGCACCGGCTTTCTGGTAGGTGAGATAGTCGCGCTCCCGGTTATCATCGTTCATTGTGTCTGCTGGTGCGATCCGATGCACCAAAAATGTATGGATTGGCTCGCATGAGACTTTTTGATTTCTTCTGGTTGGAGAGACTCTAAAAGAACCGTGGATACATTTTGGGATGATCTGATTCGTGCTATTCGTTTATTCGTGAAATTCGTGATTTTAACACGAATGACATGAATTTACGAAATCCGGAGCTGCGAATAGATGCTAAAAAATTCAGCTATTGGATATATCACGCCAGATATCCCTGATACACCCCGGAATACCCCGCAGTCTCGCTTGCAAGCCCCATAAACAGCAGTTGCACGACACGTGCACCCCGCTTCAGCCTGAACCCTTCCTTGTTTGCGACCAGAAGCAGGCACTCGCTCTTGCCCTCGTAGCCTGAATCCCAGACCGCAGTCTCCACGCTCGCCCCGCATCGCAGGAGGCTCGATCTCGGTCGTGCGATTGCGATCACATCTTTTGGGATGTGTACAATCTCGCCGGAAACGATCTTGTAGCAGCCAGCAGGGAGATCGATCCAGCCGTCGTCACCGAATGCGAGTTCGGCAGACTCAGGGAGCACTCGCTCCGAGTTGTCGAACGCAATCGCGCCGGCTCCGCCGAACGCAAAGATCCTGTCAACGGTTAGTTCGCAGCCGTTCACCTGTATCTGGGTCTCTGAATCGATCATTCCCTCAACAAGCGGTGGATCGTTATTCATCAGTCCATTAATCTCGATTTCTGATAGTATCGTCATGACTCGCTCTCCTTTTCATCCCTATCCATATCAGCGTTCTCATCCACATTCTCATTTTTGCCCCCACCCGCCTCACGATCCATCTTCAGTTGTTTGCCAACGATTGAGTCAGCAATCGAGATGAACGCATCCGCAGCATCCCTTGGGATTGCGGCTCCCGCGGCGATGTTGTGCCCGCCACCTCTCCCGCCTGCCGACTCCGATGCGATCCTGAGCACCTCTGCAAGATCGAGTCCGCGTGCAACCAGGCTCTTCGTGCCTCTGCCAGAGATCTTGATCCGGTCATCGCTCTCGTTCAACACGATGCACGGCTGATCCGGATGCAGAAATCTCGTGACCGTGCTTGCGATGATGCCTGTTGCCTCTGCGTCATGGAGGCGCAGGTATTTGATGTGGTCTCCATGCAGGATTCCGGGCTCAGCTTCCCGCATAGCCGCAACAAGCATGTGCTGGTAATCCACAGCCGCCCGCGTGGCGTGGGAAATGCCTGACCGATCCCGCAGGCAGAGCGAGACTGCAAGTCCCATCTCATTCAGCCGTGCGCATGCATGCAGGGCGAAAACAAAGTCGTCGGCGTTGGAGATCACCTCACGGGGCAGCATATAGACGTCGCCAACGAGCGTATCGATCACATCCGGGCTGCTTCTCCGCAACAGCTTCAGCGTGAGCGCTGTTCCAAGTCTCATGAGCTGCGGCTCGGTAAGCTCGCCCAATCTGCCGTTCACATCGATTTCATCAAGAAAACTCTTTACTTTGGCTGCGTTTCCTGTGAAATCGAGATAAATCTCGATGTTTCGCTCAAGCAGATCGGCAATCTCGCCGTCACCGATTCGCAGCCCCTTTCTGACATTTATGATTCCGTTTTGCACGCCGTCGTTCAGGATGTCAGCGTTTGCACCTACCATCAGTTGTTTGTCCCCGATTGCGCCTGTTATTGCGAGCCCGCAGAGATCGATATTCTCGCTTGCGAGCCCCTTTGCAACCGCATAGACCGCGCCTGAAGCCGAGAGCTCGAATGCGCCGTCGATTCCCACCAGATGCGGGTTTACATGTGGGCACGAGAGCTCGCCGACAGGAGTGTGGTGGTCGATTACGAGGACGTCTCCTGCAATCTCTGATATGATGTCCGCATGCCCTGCCCCCATGTCGCAGAAGATTGTGAGCGGCACACAGGCATCAGCGGCACCACCACCACCACCACCACCCCGTTCCCTGTACAGCCGCTCCACGAAGTCGCAATCGAGCTGGCTTATAATGCTCGACTGAAAGCGCTTCCCGAGCCTGAAGAGGGCATGGCAGAGGATGCCTGCCGCGGTGATTCCGTCTGCGTCGTGGTGTGATACAACCCGCGCTGCCTCGCAATCGAGGATCGGTCGCGTGGCATCGGAGATATTTAGTTTTTCGATCATGTTAGAAGCCATATTTGCCGATCATAGGTACGAAAACTACTCCCCCACTCTTTTCCTTCGATATAACATCGTTCTTGTGAACCAGATACAGTTCCTGCATGTCCTCCCCGACCGGGATCGTCATCCTGCCACCATGCTTCAACTGGTCGATCAACGGCTGCGGAATGGCAGGAGCAGCGCATGCCACCGTGATTACGTCGTACGGGGCGTGTTCCGGAAGACCGAGCGTACCATCACCTGTTGTTACGACGACATTATCATATCCAGCGTTCAATAGGTTCTGCTGTGCCAACTCGCTGATTGCAGGGAGCCGTTCTATGGAATAGACCATGCCATCCCTTCCCGTAAGTTCAGCGAGCACCGCCGCATGGTATCCTGAGCCGGCTCCGATCTCAAGGATTGTATTTCCTTTCCTGATATCCAGGAGCGTGCACATGATTCCGACTATATGTGGTGCGGAGATCGTCTGTCCGCGCCCGATTGAGAGCGGATGGTCGCAATAAGCATATTTCCTCTCGTTCTCGCGCACGAAGAGGTGTCTGGGCACCCTTGCAATCGCCTGCAGAACGTCCTCACTGATACGGTCGATTCCAACCTGTCTTCTCAGGTAGCTGACCAGTCGCGCACGCAATGATTCGTAGTCGTTTGTTGTCATCCTGTCTCAGTCACTCTCGTCTAGCTCTGTTCCGGTTCGCAATCGAACTATCATTATCGTGAGACTTTTTATCACTTTCTGGTTGCAACAATTCTGAGACTTTTTATTATTTTCTGGAACGCGAAAAATTGCGGTTCCCATTCGCAACTTCAGCATTCGTGAGATTCGTAAATTCGTGATCCCTACGCGCTTAGTCGTCACCGAAAAATAACATATTGAAATTTCATAGTTCTGATGCTTTCGGTGGTCGCTAACGGTAGCTCCCTCGCGTATGTGAAAAAACGCGGGCGTATCTCTCTCAACTTTGCGACCTTGCGTTAGATCAGAGGAACGAGAAAGACGAGGGTGACGCAAGGGCGCAAAGATTGGAAACCGCAGAATCCATCAGAATCAGGAAATTTCAACTTTCTTCATGTGCATAACTGTCCTCTATCAAGATTTTTGCTACTTTATTTTTCTGCAAGCCCTTAACGCCAAACCAGCACACTTCATCTTGCGAGACGCTTGCACTCGCGAATTACAGGGAGAGCCAAAAATATCCGAACCACAACAATTGCAAACAGCGCGTTGAGAGTCCCCTTTTACACCAGTTCAAGGCGCTGCCCCTTGACCACCAGTTTGCGCGACCGTCTCGCAACGCCTCTGATGAATGCCGAACTCAGATCAAGGGATCTTGATAATCCTGCCATCGAGCGGTTTCCTTTTTCGACCTCATTCTCGATAGCCTCGATCGTATCTGCGAGTTCTCCGTCGCTCTTGAAGGTGATCATGATCAGATCGCTGAGATCCTTGAGTGAACACTGGAAATTGGCATGGATTTTTGAGTACGACGTCGTATATTCCTTGTCCGGCGTCTTCCCCGGTTCCGGCATCCTCCACTGACTCTCGATCAAGCCGCTCTTTCTGAGAATCTCGATGCTCGTCTCAACGTTCACACCGATAGCCTCTGTAAGTTCGGTTGCAGTCATCCAGCCCTCTGATAACTTGTCGAAGACCTGTTTATGGGTCTCCGAGCCAAAGGTTCGCAGCAGCAACACCAGATCAGAAGGGTCGTTTACGAGTTTTGTCCGTCTTCCCATCTGTGCGGTCATGGTATGCTACACCCTCGCCAGATTATCCAGAAGCGCCTTTGCGCTGACCTCGTCACCATGCACGAAAACAAGATTCATCTCATTGTTCAGTTCGATCACCATCTTATCAAACATCTTTTTCTTTGCATGAAGCTTAATATCATTTTCGGTATACGTGCGTGTGGTACTGCTGTAGTACATGTCATGCCCCTCTTCGATTCGCGAAACCCGAAAACCCATCTTCTCAAGCGTATCAATTAATAGTTCTCTGGAAATATCGTCATCATACTGCCTTATGATCATTTCATGGCCTCGTGTAAAGAATCAGCGGATCAATATCAGTAGATCGGTTCAAGATCTTCGATGTGCGAAAACGCGTCATCGAGTCGTTTCTTTGACTGTTCTTTCTTATCCATCTCGAAACGGATCGCATCTGCCGCTATGGCATATAATTTCTCAAGTTCCGGTACAGAATTCAGTGTGAATAGTGATAAAACCTTGGGTCTTCCTTTTTTTATGAGAACTCCCTTGAATACCTGCCCCACCTCTCTTGATAGTTCTTCCACGGTCTTTGTGATCAGATCAAGGTCGAGAAACTTCTTGTTGCCCTTGATCACAAGCATCGCACGTGCACCGTCCTCATACACATTCGCTGGAAAGAGAAGCCCGCTTGGCTTGAAACTCCCGAGAATGGCGGATTTGATGGTGCTTTCCTTGGATGCCTCGTAGAACCCCATCGTTCCCACACCGATTCCTCCGTTCATCACGGTCTTGAGATCGCCGAGGTCGGTGACCATCAGCATTTCGCTGTTGAGCGCCTCTATCAGAAAGAGTATTCGTCTCGCTGTCGTGGTGTTGATGCTGTCATACGCTGACTTGATGTCGCCGGCGTATTTCTTCAGATACTGGTTATCCACAAGGAGTACCCCGCCGGCATCCATCTCAACGAGTTCCCGCAGGCAGAAAGCCGTGTTCTGCAGGAAAATTGACCCCTCTTCCCGGAACGGGAGAACCGCAATGGATATTATGGGCGCGGTGTATGTCTGTTTCAATTCTTTGGCAAGAAGCGGCGCGAATGACGATCCACTCCCTCCCGCAGTGGACGTAATGATGAATATGAGATCAAATGACCCTCTTTTATCGATCTCCCCCATGATCATCTCCTTATTCTCTCCAAACACCCTCTTCCCGATGATTCGATTTGCGCCAACGCCATGAAGGTGCGGGACATGCATACGATCCTTTGCGAGCGTGTCACTTAGCTCTTTTAGATCGTTGATCGCTGTATTGATTGCGATCGTCTTGACCGACGCCGGGAACTTCTGGCGTGAGTAGTACTTCGCGAATGTTCCGCCGCTTCCGAACGCCTCGCGGTTGATCGCATCCAGTATCCGATTTCCGCATTGTCCCAGTCCTAGAATAAGTATGTTCAGCATGGCAATCCGTCTCTTTCTCAGTAGGAATAATCCTTACGTCTCTTCATAGCCCAGAACAGTAATAAGAGTATCGGAATCGCTGCCAGAATGTGGATGTAATATTGTTCCAGACCCGACTTCTCTGCCCAGAACTCGATTGTGTCAACGGCTTCTCCATCCGCCCACATCGCCTGAACATCAATTATGTGTTTACCCTCGCCATGGGTGCGCAACGTGACCCCGTACTCCTCACTCTCGCCGGGTTCGATTGACTCATATACCGGATCATCTTCGCCACTCACCACCTGCACATCAGGAGGCAGATTGCTCTTGATTGTGACAATCCCGCTCGTTGCATTCCCGACATTTCTGATCGTGACAGTCATCGGAAAATCGTCGCCGCATGCCATGATACTGTCAACCGGATCGATTGAGACCTCAATAGCTGGTAGCAGAACCTCCGCGGCTGTAATCTCGAGAACGCTCGTCTTTGATTCGGATGAGAAGGATACGCCCGACTCGCTCTGGTAATTCAGTATGCTCGGGCTCAGTTCATAAGTTCCCGGCTCTGCGTCCACTACTTTGAGGGTATAGCTCGCCCTTTTGGTCTCTCCCGCTGCTATGTCCTCAATTGTTGTGGGGCAGTCCTCCTTATACGTGCCCCGGATCGGGGACTCATCCAGCACGATATCTGTTGCGGTTCCGTTCCCAGTGTTCCTGATCTTGATTGTTACCGCAATCACCTGACCCGGTTCGGAGACGGTCGTATCAAACGTTCTGGTGATATCGAGCTTCGGGATGGTCACTGCTTCTTCTTTTGTCTCTTCCTCTTCTTCGGATTCAACAGTGTAATAATTGGTAACTCTCCAGTCTTCAGGTCCTGTGACCCTCAGGTAGACAGAATCGCCATACACCGATAGCACCTTGATATACATGCTGGTACCGCTGGACGTTTCATATTCGGTTGGGCTATCGCCCTGGAATATGGATATCACCCTCGCGGGCTTCTGGTAACTCGATATACGCAACTTTGCACAATCGATGATATCAGTCTTTACCTCAACGACCTCTATTTTTATGCTTTGCTCAATTGCAACACCGGAACCAACCTCCAGTTCTCGATCGAGGATCACGTTAGCATCATCATCACCTTCGGCTGCTATCGCGATGGGACTCGTTGAGATTAGCAGTAAAAGAACTAGCATCGCCAGAATTCTGTCGTTATTCATTCATTGCCGACCTGATGTTTCTATATATTCAGACGAGTCATCTTTTATAAATCTTGCGAAACGACATGGGTTGCCGCCGGGTCGTCCGGTCTCGGCAGCGCCCCGATTTAGATCAGATGTTATTGAACGTAACCTCGATTGAATCCGCAATTGTGATTATCGCACTCTGTCCCTGTGATGCCTGCCCGACATTCACGATCCTGGTGCCCCGTTTAACAATCGTGCCCTGATCCTCATGGATATGTCCGCACACGATCAGGTCAGTTTTTCCGATTGCACCTGCGATCGCCTCACTTCCGGCATTTCCGTTGGGTATCCTGTCGAGCGTCTCTCTCGGGGGTGCGTGCGACAACAGCACGACTGTTCGCCCATCAGAGTCGGCCCGTCTCAACAGATCGTCCAGAATCGTTTTGATCTCATCTTCAGATCGCTCAAAGGTTGTGTCGAATGGCGTCGGGTTCGAGCCGCCGATGCCGATGAAAACAATATCTCCGAGGTTATGCACTGCATTGTCCAGATTAACGGCTCTCGAGGAATCAAGGACGCCGAGAATGCTCCTGTTATCACAGTTTCCGGGAATTGCAAGCACAGGACAGTTAAGTGGTTCGAGCAGATCAAGCAGTTCGTATGTCAGTTCATCCGGTCCGAAATTGGTGATGTCGCCTGCGATCAGCACACAATCAACATCCCCTGCCTCGCGCACAAGGGACGGTATCTGCGCATAATCGCCATGCGGGTCTGATATTGCCAGTAATTTCATGTCTGCACCTATTGATCGATGATGGTATGTCTGCTTAAATATGTTGCGGTGGATCACATCTTCGTCAGTTTGGAATAATATGGAGTTTCATCAATGATCAGCCAAGTGTCCAGATCGCCACCAAAAAGCGAATCCGCATGTATGCCAATACGATTCAAAATTGGGTCTCTGGTATCTCGCGTTGCCGTGACCAACACTTCTCTACTCAGCACCGGCATAAAGTGCGATTTTTGTAATTGCCAATTTGGCCATGAATGCACAAGACCGAGGCACACACCACACGATCGCCAATCAGGAGGTTTATTTAATCTTTGCGCCCTCGCGTCTTTGCGTTTTTATTCTTCAATTCAACGCAAAGGCGCAAAGTATAAAGAGATTGCTCATTTTATCCAAATCGCTACACTATAGTTCCAGGTGTTTATCGGGAATTTTATCTGGTTCTGGCAGTTTTTATCACGAATCACACGAATGGACGAATTACACGAATTTATTCTGGTTTAGCATTCGTGAAATTCGTTTATTCGTGCCATTCGTGATCTCTATGTCCCCAATACTTAACGGACTCGATTTATCTACGAGATGTTTGCAACGCAAATTGTCAAAGAGCCTTCTTTTTCAGAGAGAGAAATTCATGAAACCCAGAAGGTGAATTTGCGACACTGCTGCGAAAACTCTCGTTCGCCTTTGAATTCCAATTATTCGGTATTTTTCAAAAACCTAACTTTTTTAGGGCAACTTATTTCCATACCTAACGCCTTATTACTCTAAAACAAGAAAAGGAGGTGTGTTACAGTGGATTGTGAATGTGGTGGAAACTGCGCTCATTGCAGGTGCAAGAAAGCACGGGTTGTAGATGAAGAGGTTGACGAAGAGGGATAAGAAACCCGCTTGAGGCATATCCTGCGCAAACCCGCGTCTGATGGGCGACCCGAGGGGTGTGGGCGCAGGCGTTCGCAGGATTGTATCTGTGGACGGTGCCGGGCTGGGCGGTCAGGGTGAAATACCTAACAGGTCTCTGGTATCTCGCGTTGCAGTGACCAACACTTGTAAATAGATTGCTCATTTTATCCAAATCGCTACAATTTAGTTCCAGGTGTTTACCGGGAATTTTCTGATTCTGTCAGTTTTTGTCACGAATCACACGAATTTATTCTGGTTTAGCATTCGTGTGATTCGTTTATTCGTGCCATTCGTGATCTCTACGTCCCCAATACCTCACTGACACGATTTATCTACGAGATGTTTGCAACGCGAATTACCAAAGAGCCTACCTAATTGCTATTTCTGGCTCGCCCTCGTTTCAAGTTGATGGTGTTTTGGTGGTGGCGCAAACTTGTAGGGGGAAACTAGGATTTTTCCACAACACCTAACTTTTCTAGGATTTAAATCTAAAACCTAACATTATTAGGGTATGCTATTTATACACCTAGCCGCCACCTCTGGAATGCTCGGGACACCATACTCGATGCAACAACACAGGAGGAATGTAGGCATAACGAAACAGTATATTATTACGAATGTTATTTTGCTCGTAGTACTAATGCTCACCTGCGTCGGTAGCGCAGGTGCAACGAACGTCTATTGCGATGGGTCGATGCAGACAGCGATGGACAACACAGAGGTTCTGGAGGAGATCGCAGCGATCGGCGGGCAGGTTCGTGGGATGACGAACACAACCATGGTCCTGCATAACAGCACAGAGAAGATTGCAGATGACGAGACGCTGGATTCAGACCTGAGAGCCGATGCCGAGGAAGTTCATGTAGCGTCACATGATCTGCTATATCTCGCAGAGGATATCCGGGAGCAGGTAGATACTCTTGAAGACCTCAGCGATGACCCTACGGCAAACAAAGCGGAGATGGGTGCGGCAATAGATGAGATCAATGTGTATCTTGCGAACTGCACAGAGATTCTAAAAGATTGTCACAACCTGACAGATCAGATTCTCTCCGCGGTACCGGAATCGCATAGAGTTTATGCAGAGACAGCAGCCGATGCTATAGCTAATCTCGAAGGTATCGCAGAAGATATCAAGAGGCATACAGATGTGCTTCAAAGACTTCTTGACGGGGAAGAGCCCTCAACAGGGATTCAGGAGGAGATCGCAGCGATCGGCGAGCAGGTTCGTGGGATGACGAACACAACCATGGTCCTGCATAACAGCACAGAGAAGATTGCAGATGACGAGACGCTGGATTCAGACCTGAGAGCCGATGCCGAGGAAATTCATGTGGCGTCACATGATCTGCTATATCTCGCAGAGGATATCCGGGAGCAGGTAGACACTCTTGAAGACCTCAGCGATGACCCTACGGCAAACGAAGCGGAGATGGGGGCGGCAATAGATGAGATCAATGTGTATCTTGCGAACTGCACAGAGATTCTAAAAGATTGTCACACTTTGAAAGATCAGATTCTCACCACGGTACCGGAATCGCACAGGGCATACGCCGAGACCGCATCCGATGCCATATATGATCTCGAAGGCGTCGTAGATGATATCAAGGAGCATGCAGATGCGCTTCAAAGACTTCTTGAGGGGGAACCGGTCTCAGCAGGGATTCAGGAGGTAGTGGAAGAGATTCACGAAAGCGCTTCTCAGATAAAGAAGCTAACAAGGACGATGAATAAGCCCGCACATGCCATTTCTGGCGATGTTGGAGATGGGATACATGTGCAGTTCCACCGAATTGACGATGCCGTGGGCACTCTCTACAAGACTGCTGGAGATCTTCAAGAACTCGCAGAAGACTCCGAAGAGAACGAGGAAGCGATACGAGATCTGGTGGAAGACCTCTGGACGCAGATAGACGAACTTGGAGAAGCCGTTGGCGGAATGAGTGATCTTGTCGACGAAGCCCGCTCTCTGGACCCCGATTGTGCGGACGCACAGGAGTTGCAGGGCATACTCACGGAATTTGTTGTTGTTCAGGACGACCTCTGCATGCAGGTAGATGCGCTTGGAGCGATGGTCGGAGTAAAACGTCCGTTGGATGATGTAATAACCCCCGAGAAACTCTTCGAGTCACTCTCAGGCGGGTGGATATTTGAGGGGTCGATGACACTCGGCAACAATACCACACAAATCGCAGGCACACGAACAGTTACCTTAAACGGCACAACAAGCGCGGATTTTGTTGTCAAGTACCGGATGGGCGAGACAGAGGCAACTGATACAGGCTCCGCATGGTGGGACGATGAGAGAGAACAGTTCGCAATCCAGGAAGGCGATGAGATCGGGTACTCCAACCTGACAATCAACGGCTTTGAGAGCAGGGAGGTTCATGAAGACGGTATTTTGGAACTTGGAATCTCTGAAGCGGTTGTTCTGGAGGAGAGTCTGACAATTATTGACGACACAACGCAAATTTCGGAGTGGAGCGCGGTCAACATGGCTGGCGAGACCGTGGCACGTTCCGAGATTGCATTCATGCCAGTAACGACACTGGGCGTTCTCATAATCGCGCACGGCAGTTCGAGTGAGTCATGGTGCGCACCGGTCCGTGCGACTGTTGCAAACGTGAGCCTGCCGTATCCGGTGGCACTCGGGTTCCTGGAGAAGGTTCCGGGTGAATCAATCGAGGATGCAGTCGATAAACTCAATATATGGAACGTAAGCGAGATTGTCGCAGTACCGCTCTTTGTCTCATCGAGCAGTAACCACATAAGCGAGATTGAGTACATTCTCAGACTGGGAGACGCGATCCCTGGCGAAGATGACCTTGTTCAGGTCAACACCACGGCAAACATCACTCTTACCGCAGCAATGGACGATCACTGGATGATCGGGAGTATTCTCGCAGACAACGCCGCAGACATGAGTGAAGCCCCATGTAACGAGACTGCTGTACTCGTTTCTCACGGTGTAAGCGACGACGAGGCGATATTTGTAGGATGGAATGAAAGCAGTGCGTCGCTTGCTGAACAGACGCTTCTCAGGTTGAGGCACCTCCACAACCTCGATATCAAGGGCGTGTGTTATTCGTTCATAAACTTAAACGAGACGCTCCACCCGGATCTTGCAGTAAGAGCGGTCGTCGAAGAGATATCGAGCGATTCAACGCCAGTTGTCCTGCCACGTATCTTGAGTCCGGGCTACCACACAAAGAGAAAGATTCCGGCACTGCTTGAGAATCTCACATATCTCTACGATAACGAGACCACGCTTGCAACGCACCCTGCTCTTGCGGAGTGGATCGATATCTCGGTTTACGAGGCGGTATCCGATCTATCATTCTCAGTCTACGACAGCGAGAAAGGAGAGATCGTTGACCTGACAATCGAGGAGGCAGCAGCAGATCACGAGGGTGGCAAAATCTGTCCATGCGTGGCGGTTGCGTGGAGAGCGTCCCAGTTTGCACTATCTGAAGTCTGGAGCGATGTTGACCAGAGCGATCTCGAAATCACAAGCGCTCATCCGTCTGACGGACACGAGGAAACGTTCCTATACATCCTGAATAACTCGACCGCAGACTACACGATTGATATGCCGGAAGGAACAGACCCAAAGAATCTCACAACAGAGAACTATGTCTACACCTTCACGAGCAAATCGACAGGAGACTCTGTTACGGTTCGTGTGAAGGGTGATGCATTCCCGGATAAGCTCTTCGATCTCAGAAAGAAGTGTAAAGCAGGAACCGCAACACCGGATGAGAAGAAAGCGTTCAAACTGATCAAAGATGAACTCAAGGATGGGTTCCTGTATCTGCCGATGGACGAGCTATTCGATTTCGAGGTCGAGCACGCCCAGTCAGATACAGGAGTTCTCCTGATCGCACACGGCAGTTCGAGCGAGTCGTGGTGCGCCCCGGTTCGGGCGGTAGCCGGTAACGTTGACCTGCCGTACCCTGTGGAACTCGGGTTCCTCGAGGGAGTTTTGGGTGAATCAATCGAGGATGCGGTCGATAAACTCAACAGCCGTGGTGTGAGCGAGATTGTCGCAGTACCGCTCTTTGTCTCATCGAGCAGTAACCACATCGGCGAGATTGAGTACATTCTTGGACTGGGAGATGCGATCCCTGGCGAAGATGACCTTGTTCACGTGAACACCACGGCAAACATCACGCTCACATCAGCAATGGACGATCACTGGATAATCAGCAGTATTCTTGCTGATCACGCCGCAGATCTGAGCGAAGACCCATGTAACGAGACCGTTGTTACCATTTCGCACGGCGTAAGCGATGACGAGGATATATTTGCAGGATGGAACGAAAGTGGTGCGTCACTTGCAGAACAGACGCTTCTCAGGCTGAGATACCTCCACAATCTTGATATCGGGGGGTCACGCTATTCTCTTGCAAGACTGAATGAGACGCTCCACCCGGAGATTGCAGCAAGAGCGGTCGTCGAAGATGTATCAGCCACATCGACGCCTGTTGTCCTGCCGCTGTTCCTCAGTCCTGGCTACAACACGAATATGAAGATTCCGGCGATGCTTGAGAATCTCACATACGTCTACGACAGCGAGAAGACGCTTGCAGCGCACCCGGCTCTTGCGGAGTGGATCGGTATCTCAGTGTACGAGGCGGTATCCGATCCATCATTCTCAGTCTACGACAGCGAGAACGGAGAGATCGTTGACCTGACAATCGAGGAGGCAGTAGCAGGTCACGAGGGTGGCAAACTCTGTCCATGCGTGGCGGTTGCGTGGAGAGCGTCCCAGTTTGCACTATCTGAAGTCTGGAGCGATGTTGACCAGAGCGATCTCGAAATCACAAGCGCTCATCCGTCTGACGGACACGAGGAAACGTTCCTCTA
>DAOVGE010000113.1 GCA_030672605.1 Methanosarcinales archaeon | reverse complement strand
GCCCCCCGCACGAGCGCAACAGGCAGGAGCTGGTGGCGCCCGACCGACTGGACCATTGAGCCAAGTACGGCATGCTGGTGCGTTGCCGATGTTTCATAGCCAAGGAGATTGCGTATTCTCGGTGCTACCAGAAAATAGAACATGCTCAACGCAGACGTCGGAAATCCGGGAAGTCCTATGACTGGCTTTTCCATCTTCGCTATTATCATAGGCTTTCCCGGCTTGATGTTAATCCCGTGTGCGAGAACCTCGCCGCACTCCTCGAGAATGCGGGGCATGATGTCGCCTGACCCGGCAGACGTGCTCCCGGATGTTAATACCAGATCACACTCCGAAATCGCCTTTCTCAGAATCTCTTCTGTCTTTTCCGGCTCATCTGATATGATCCCGTACATAACCGGGTTTGCGCCGCACTCGCGTACCGCTGATGCGATCGTGTGTGCGTTCACATCGTACACCTGCCCGGGTTGCAGTTCTTCGCCCGGGGGGACGAGTTCGTTTCCGGTCGAAATGATCCCAACATTGAGCGAACGAACGTGAACCTGTGCCACCCCGGTTGCGGCAAGGACTCCGATCTCCCGTGAGCCAATGAGTGTTCCCTCCGAGAGGACTTTTGTCCCGCGCCGGATGTCGGCTCCCGCCCGCATGACATTCTCCCACGGGTGAACCGCCCTCTGAATCGAGACTGTGGAGTCATTCTCTTCGGTGTACTCGACCATCACGACCGCATCAGCACCCTCGGGAAGCATCGCACCGGTTGAGATCTCAGCGGCAACGCCTGCTGATATTGCGAGCGTCGGGACGTCTCCGGCAGGGATCCTGCCAGCCATCCTGAGCTGCACCGGCTCCCCCTCCCGCGCTCTGTATGTATCTGCCGCACGCACGCAATAGCCGTCCATGTCCGCACGATCGAACGATGGTACCTCAATTGCCGCGATCACATCCGCAGCAAGGATGCGGTGGTACGCCTGATCGATCGAAACAACGGCGATTCCACTCTCGATTATTGATTCAATGATCTGTTCCGCCTTTTTAATTGGTATTAACTCGTGAAATTCCTTTCGTTTCATAATTTTGAGAGCATCCGTGCCGCATCTTTTGCAAAGTACGTGATGATCATGTCCGCGCCTGCACGCTTGATTGCGAGCAGTGATTCATGCACCGCCTGATCGTAATTGAGCCACCCCATCCTGCTGGCAGCCGCAATCATCGCATACTCGCCGCTCACCTGATATGCGGCGGTCGGCATCATGTATCTGGTCTTGACCCGGCGCAGGACGTCGAGATACGGCATTGCCGGTTTCACCATCACGATGTCCGCACCCTCGTCAATGTCCAGTTCCACCTCACGCAGAGCCTCATTTGAGTTCGCAGGGTCCATCTGGTAGCCTGACCGATCGCCGAACGCGTATCCTGAATCCGCGGCGTCCCTGAACGGTCCATAGAAGCATGAGCAGTACTTGGCAGAGTACGACATGATCGGCGTATCTGTGAATCCGTCGATGTCAAGCGCTGTTCTGATCGCACGCACCATGCCGTCCATCATGCCGGATGGGGCAACGATGTCAGCGCCGGAACGGGCATGGCTCACTGCAACCTTGCCAAGAACAGGAAGCGTCGGATCGTTGAGGACAGTCTTCGTGTCATAATCAACGATTCCGCAATGCCCGTGTGTCGTGTACTCGCAGAGGCAGAGATCGGTTATGATTGTCAGATCCCGGGTAACGTTCCGAATATTTTGTACCGCCTGCTGGATTATGCCGCAATCGTCGTACGCACTCGTCCCTTCCTCATCCTTTGTCTCCGGTATTCCAAAGAGTATGATCGCCGGAATTCCGAGGTCTTCAATCTCTCTTGCCTCGTCTGCAACCGTGTCTAAAGGGACGCGGTATTGTCCCGGCATGGACTCAATTTCTACGGATTCTTTGATGGTCTCATCCACGAAGATCGGGCAGATCAGATCCTTTGCAGAAAGTTTCGTCTCTGCCACAAGATTCCGTATTCTGTCCTGCCGCAACCTGCGCATTCGCGTCTTCGGGAACATAGTATTATCAGATTGGAGCCGCATCAGTGATTAATCCTTTGATGGGGTGGTATGACTTTTATAATTTATTCTGGGTTATTGGGTAATGGTGGAGAAGATTGGGTATGCATATACCAAATGCGGGCATCGGTGTTCCAAAACTTATGTGCAGAACGTCAGTCTGGCAATCACGATTCCAGCCCATACTTCTCCCTTCCGGTAACCACTTTTAAACTTAAATCAGTCCTTCCTCTTGCAATATCTCAAACACTACTTCCAGGAACTCGTCTGGCGTAATCGTTCTCGCACCTTCGCGACTCGTATCATGTTCCGTAGGATTATGAAATGGGTGGCGGTGCCACTTGCCCCCGATTGAGTCTCTTCCATAAAGTCGTCTGTCCCACCCAACGAGAACGTAATTGGACGTATTCGACTTTTAGTGGTGATAGAACTGAACGAAGATAGTCGGAGAAATTTCCAACCGCATTTTAACTGCGTTCCTGGTTCTTGCAAGAATGTCAATCTTCAGTGAATATTCAGCAGATGCGAATTCAACACATTCGGTGAATTCATTGAGATTCATATATACTTTTTTATGCTCTGACTTGCTTTTTCGATTGTTGCGATTCCGTCGATCGCCAGTTCCCAATCGCAATAGTCCTCTTCGACTTCAAACGAATAGTTTTTCTTTTTAACTACTTCATTTCTTTTGAATTCATCAAAACTCAGCCCATATTTCTTAGCAAGTTTTTTTTCAATCAGTTTATATTCCAGTAGCTGCCTTTTCAGTTCGTTGGTAATTAATTCAATTGTGCCATTTCTTGGCGTTGTTTTGAAGATACTAGTATATATCGTCTTGAATTCGGATGGTAAGTTTACTACAATAGGCATCAATATCACCAAGTCTTTTGATCTTCTTTTGGTATGGGGAATTATAAACGTTGTTCTCTTCCTCATACTTCTGAAAAAAAGAGAATCGGAGGTGAGATTCTCTCCCTTCACAGAGTTCGTGTGCTCAATCTCGCGGTCTCAGCACGAGATATGCGATTGCAAGCAGTCCGGCAATTGCGAAGATTGCTTTGAAGCTTGGAGTCTTCTTCTTGGTTGCGGTCTCGGTTGCCTCTTCGGTTGGGGCCACTGCTGCTGGAGCTCCAAGTGTGCTCTCATCTGCTGGGGTCTCATCAGGCACCGCGGCGCCGGGGATGCGACTTCCTTGAACGGATAGAATCCAGCACCAGGTCATGTTCATGCCAATGCTCTTATTATTTTGGATTCTATTGGGATG
>DAOVGE010000112.1 GCA_030672605.1 Methanosarcinales archaeon | reverse complement strand
GGAACCATCAGATATCGGTGCGATAAAGGATAGTTTACTCCGACTCTCGAAACTCTGTACTGATTTTCCAGAGATAACGGAAATCGATATTAATCCGCTGCTCGTTTTCAGAGATGGATGCGCAGCAGTCGATATAAGGATCACACTGGAGGAATAGAGATGAAATCCATATTAATAGGTTCATGCGAGGGATATTCATGAAAAAGCGCGATCTGCATGGGTCTCGGACTGATACTCAAGAAGAGGGGGCTTGCGGTCGGATACATGAAGCCGTTCGGCAACCAGTTTCAGGAGATCGATTCTAAGCTCGTGGATGGTGATGCGAAGACGATCAAAACCGCTCTTGAATTGAGCGACCCTTCGAAGCTGATAACCCCTGTAATGCTCACACACGACTTCTACCACCGCGCATTGACCGGCGGCGTGGATGTTTCGGACGACATCCTGAACGCATACCGGAAGTTGTCAGAGGGCAAGGATGTGATGATAATTGAGGGCAACGAGGAGCTTGCCGGCGGGATCATGTACGACATGTCGGATATCGAGATTGCGAGGCTCGTAGGTGCCCGGATTCTTCTTGTCAGCCGATACCAGAATATGCAGGAGGTCGATAACATCTTGAATGACTACAAGATGATCGGAGATCCGGAACTCCTGGTTGGAGTCATACTCAATGGCGTGATCAACCTGAAGGAGGCGTCCGAGCTTGCTGTTCCGTTCTTACGAGGGCGGGGAATTAGCGTCTTCGGGACGATACCGAAGGATCCGATCTTGAAGTCAGTCTCAATCGGAGAGATCGCAGATGCGCTCGGAAGCGAGATACTGATCAGAGAGGATATGCGCAACGTGCTTGTGGATCACTTCTTCGTTGGCGCAATGGAAGCGAACACCGCTCTCAGGTATTTCAAGCGGGAAAAGAGCTTTGCGCTGATCACAGGCGGTGGCAGAGCGGATATTCAGCTGGCAGCCCTCGAAGCCGGCGTGAAGTGCATCATACTGACCGGGAACATGTACCCGAGTTCTGCGATCCTCGGCGTTGCCGGAGAACGCGGCGTACCCATAATGGTTGTCCCTGGAGACACGATGAAGACTGTTGAGGAGATGGAGACGATCATGGGCACTGCACGGATACTCGGTGAGGTGAAGATGGGCAGAATCGAGGAGTTGCTCGATCGGTATGTGGATATCGAGGCGCTGGGGCTGGCGATCGGTCTTTGAGCTTGATTGCGCCCGCAACAGATGACAGAAAAGTACCTGGTTCTGCTGTTTTCTGTGGTCGATAGCAGTAGCCCGCCCTCGTGTTGCAGCAATCGCGGGCACCACTCCTTCGTCTTTCTCGTCTCTGCGACTTTCTCGTTAAATCAGAGAAACGCAAAGACGCGAGGGCGCAAGGGCGCAAAGGTTGGAAAGGTTGGAAACCACAGAATCCATCAGAATCAGAAAAGTACATGCTTGATAACTTGTGGAATTATGCTCAATAACTGTGATATGAACCACAAGATTGCACAGATTTTCACAAGATTTCTGTGTTAATCTTGTGCAATCTCGTGGTTTTGTATGCGGATATCCACACAATATTGAGTAAGTACAACTTGTGGATACAATCAGTGTTAATCTGTGGCTAACAACTCTTATCAGCCACTGATTTACACAAATTACCCGAATTGAGGGCTATCTGTTTGCCACACGTTACCCGAGCATATTCGACAGATCACGAACACATCTCGCGTAAGACTTCCTCTCCGCTGGTTGTGCCCCGTGCGATGAGAATGTCGCCGGAACAGAGCACTGTTTTTGCGCCAGGGCTGTAGATCCACCGTCCTTTGCGTTTGACAGCCATGACATGCACGCCAGTCTCGGTCTCGAGTTTGAGTTCACCGAGCGACTTCCCGACAACCGCTGAACCCTCTGCGATTGGCATCCTGGTTACCACCTCGTCGGACTCGCGTACGGCAAGCGCCATTATCGGATGCACCTCAATCTCCCGCAGCACCACATCGGCGATGTCATAAGCCGCATCAGAGATTGCCTCTGACGCATTTGCGAGATGCAAAAGCCCCCTGAGCTGATCCGTCTCATCGAAATGCTTTGCTGACTCGAGTACCCAGTGCTGGAGCTCGTATTTCATGCCATCCATCTTATCCTCGATGTATTTCACTTCTTCTGCGATGTCCTTGTTGTAATAGAGCATTGCGTAGTATGCAAGCCCGACTGCGAGTTCGGACATGTTCTTCATCTCGACGATAATATCGACGGCACGATCAAGGTCGCCAAGCACGCGCTCCGGCTCGAATATGGCTCGCTGGTACGTCTCGCAGGTCGCACATGCCACAAAGAGTGGCACGCCCTCGTCGTGCCCGCGTGCAAAGACCACATCCCCCTCGTGGATTATTGTGCTGTGATCCGGATCATATATCCAGTTATGTCCCCGTCTGATCGCAATCACCCACATACCGGTCTCGGTCTCGAGCTCGATCTCCCCAAGCGTGCGCCCCGAAATCGGCGACTCCGCACTGACAGTGACTCTTGCAATGGTCTCCTCAGCGCTCCTCAGGTCATGCTTCAGTTCAGCAGGTATCCCGAGATCGAGCAGCGCAATCTTTGCGATGTCGCCTGCGGCATTTGAGATGTTCTCTGCAGCAGCGCCGGTCTGCAGAACGCCAGCAAGCGCCTCTGCCTCGTCGATTCGTCTGGCGCTCAACATTGCGGATATTCGCATGTAGTAATCAAGAGTGTCCATATTCTCTTCGAGGCGGATAACCTCCATTGCGATCTCCTTATCGTCGTAGATAACAGCGGAGTATGCGAGATCCATCATCAACTCGGATGTGTCCTTCATATCGATCAGCAGATCTTTCATACTTCTTGTGCAGTATTTGAGTTCTTTTGACATGTTGCTCAAAATATCTTTTTGATGATTGTCGGGCGGATTGCTGGCAACTTCATTGTTGTGTGCACACACTCAATTTCAGCACCCTCTGCCGGCTCAGACGCGGCACCTCCGGGTGATGCATGCTTCCGTTCTCCGGTCCCATCATCCATCATATCATCTTCTGATCATCGTCGTATATATGTTATATGTTCCCATCGTCTCTTCTGGCGGTTGCGGTTCCGTGCCTGTGGGCGCAGGCGTGGGGGATGGGACTGTCATTATGTGGTGTTCGAGGCATTTTCCTTTGGTGATGGGATCGAATACCCCAAAAAGGTCGGAGGGGATATCTTGAACGAATCTTGTGTCTGGGCAAACAACCTTTAATTTGTGTCCATCTGTGAAATCTGTGGCTGATAAAGCTTTTAGCCACAAATTAACACCGATTTCGCAGATTTTACCAGCAACTCACTGGAACGGATTCATGGAATCTTCAACAACACCAGATGGTGTGACAGCAGTCCCGGGGATTGCGAATATTACTCAATGCAACATGGGTCGAAAACGGCTCTTTGGTAATTCCCGTGAAATCGATCTCCATGATAAATCAAGTAAATAAGGAATATCCCTTGATCAATACCTTCGCCACATTGTTCGCCGGTATAATCCGGCTTTTAGCGTTCAGGACCTTAACGCACACTTTATAGGTAGC
>DAOVGE010000114.1 GCA_030672605.1 Methanosarcinales archaeon | reverse complement strand
TATCCCACCCGCTACGAGCTGCCATATCCCGTCTTTCAGAAAGACGGTTGGTGTTGAATTCATCCCAATGTCGTCAAGACCGCTTGTAATCCCGCAATCGCTCTGCCACATCGAACCTGTCCAATTGTAACCATGAAAGCTGCCATTCGTCTCGCCCGATATGAGATGCCATATCCCGTCTTTCTGAAATACGGTTGGCGATGAGGCACCCGCGACACCGACAAGACCGCTTACTATCCCGCAATCGCTCTGCCACGCCGAACCTGTCCAGTTGTAGCCATGAAAGCCGCCATCTACCTCACCCGATACGAGCTGCCATATCCCGTCTTTCAGAAAGACGGTTGGCGCTGAATTCATCCCAATATCACCAAGACCGTTTACTATCCCGCAATCGCTCTGCCACGCTAAACCGTTCCAGTAAAGACCGTTAAAAGAATAATCGCCTGCACCGGATATAAAATACCATCCAGACCCTGCTTGCCATGTGTAGTTCACCTGGAAGTCGCCCGTTGCATTCGCAAGGTTTGTGGGGTCTGGCGGGATGAATGTTGCCGATGCCAGAGCGGGCGCGATGCAAACCACAAGCATTGCAGCAGCAGAAGCGGTCAAGATCGCCTTGCTGCACCCGTTATTCCGGATGCTTCTGCCAGCTTTCATCATACACCGTTCCCGTTTGTAGTTGTGCCGTCTCCGTGCCTGCTCTTGCAGTACCGCAGGCAGGCAGGCATCGCAAGTGTGTGTGTATGAATAAGGGCACCGGGCGTGATGTTTGCTGTTCTGTGACTCTGATTCACTCTGATGTTTGTTCCGGGTTCCACGGATTAGCCCCCTGTCCCGTTAGTGGGACATTATGTCTGTAATCTGGCTCGCATCACCAATAAACATTTCCACCACCCGTGCGGGCGTGAGCCGGCGGTCCAGCGCCGCTATTCGGGAATGCAAATGTTCATGACAAATCTGCTCAATTACAGGAGTGCGACTGGATATGTAGGCTACATCATTATAACTTCGACTTTATGAGGATGTATATATGAAAATCGGGGCTGTGGCGAGCGAACATTTTGAAACCGCGCAGGGATAGATACAAAACGTGGTTTCAGATTCTGCCAGGGAATAACTCGAATTAAAGGACGTGAAGCGACAGATAGCATCCGGATATGCCGAAGGCAAGATCAGTTATGAGTCATCGAGGTCATTACTTGAGTCTAATTAGGCAGAACGTCTCAAAACATATAAAGAGACAATAGTAGAGTCTTTTCTGGAAGCTGATGAAGTTGCAAAGAGGTCAACTGTGTGATCACCATATTGGCAAACACCAGTGCGAATCTCGCTTAAAATAACAGGGCTCGTTGGATATGGCTTCAAATTTCGTCCGATTTATCATCCCGACAGCGGTTTATGAAGAACTGAGCGACATTGCCAGATTCGAAGATGTGCATGGGCAGATCTGCAACAGACCTTCTGGGATTGGTCGAACGTGGAGTCATTGGGTGATATGGAGTTAAGGGTATAAAGCAGTACACTACCGAATAGCTACAGCTATTTTTTGGCGTTTCAAAGTTGAACTGCAAGCAGAGTTTCCGGTATGATATGTTTCACATACAGGTCACTCGAATGCGAAGCTGAATATTCTGCTGATGAATGTGGACACCGTCTTTGATATCGGCGTCATTGTTTCATTTGCAGCGGTAGAGCTTGCGTTTCCGAGGTTCCGGGCAGCGTCAACCACATTAACCGTTGTAATATCGGACGCGGTGGTATCCTGGTATCCGTACAGATCGGTAAAAGTGGCTTTAGCCGGCGGCAGTGCAATAATGCCTGTCGAATTGATTCTTACGCGGTAAGAAAAACGCTGTGTGTCACCTTCATCCAATACCACTTCCTTCAAGCCCGTGATGCCGTCCAGCAGGGTTACATTTTCGTTTTCCGGTATGGTGTCGCTCACATCAACCGTGGCTTGAAGGCTGCCCGTGTTCCGGATGTGCACAGTTATCTCAACCACACCTCCACAGGATATTTCTGTTTGATTCACCGTCTTGGTCAGGTTGATCTGCGCAGCACGTGCCGTAATCTGTGATCGATTCGAAATTGATGTAGAACTATAATTTTTCCCGCATAAACTCCAGTTGGCTGCAGCAACCGGGATCTTACATGCCACTATAGATAGAGGTTTCATCGAGTAAGAAAACTGCCTCTTTTCGTTTGGAGTCAGATTCAGTGTCCATTCCAGACTCGAATCATCTTCCAGCGTAAAGTTCTCCGGAAGGCAGTCCATGAGTTCAATACAGTTGATATCGATCAGACCAGGATTGAAAACCGTGAGGTTCACGGTAGCGCAGGAAGCGACCGAACTGTTTGAATCGTTATAATTATTAAAACGGTCGCCATGTAGATATACTGATTCAGTCACTCTTTTTTCGATCTCAAGCATCTTCCAACAGGGCAACACCGTGATTGATTTCGAAGCCGAGATTGTGTGTTTCTCATTGTCCCAGCTCTTGCCGGATGCAGTGGCTGTGATTTCGAATGACCGTTTCTCCATCAAATAAGGTATCTTGAGATATACATCGATTGTTTCCGAGCGGTATCGTGCGATCTCATCGAAATTGCGAACCCGGTTATTTATTGTCCGCATGCCGCCCGTGTTTATGTCGAGATTCACATCCTCGATTTTGCAGGTTCCGGTGTTCTTCAAGAGAACCTCTGCATGGATCTCATTATCCTCTGAATAAGGTGCCTCTTCATTGGTTGAGATTGATAACTGGAGCTCCGGTCTGGCACGCAGACGCACTTCGATATCCGCTCTTGGATCATGCTCCTCATCACACCATGCGACCTCATAGCCGGTCACATTTACCACGGTCACATTGATCTCATCGTTGTAATCGATCGATTCGTTCCCGGTCATAGAGTCTGTCGTAACCACCGATCCATTGCGATATATCTTTATGAGAACGAGACCATGGTCTATATTAAAACTACATGCCTCTACCGCAAACCCCGCTTTTACGAATTGGTCATGGAGATAAAGCGTATACTCATTTGCCTGCGCCCATTCGACATCTTCAGCTACAGCATGCCCCATCGACATGACCGCAATGAACAGCACCAGCGCAGTGATAAAGAAGTTGTCTTTCATTTTTCTCGCAAAAATAAAAAATCAACAAACTGCTGTTTCCAGCAGCTTGTGATCGGTCATATTGCCTCGACCTCGAAATCTATACCACCCTGATATGTGCCTGCTGCAAGTCCTGCCGGATAATCCAGCTTGAAATTGTGGCTGACTGACATCAGAGGATCGATAGCAGAGTCGATCTCAGTCGGTGTCACGGATAGCTGGGTGTCATCCACCCCTATATTCGACACCGGGATCTCATTTGCACCACTAGTCATTGCGGTTCCCACCACCGATACTTTGATTCTCATCCCCACACCATCAGGGTCCGTATTGATGATCTGGATCGTGTTCTGGTCGGATGCCACGCTGTTTGTTCCGGGGGCGGATGCAGCGAAACTGACGGTCGTAAGTGCAGTTCCCGATCCATCCTTGACCTCAAAGCCCATCAGCGGATTCTGGAAGATCTCCCCGACCTCAATACCCTTATTGGTGGCGGATAAACCAGTGCTATCGGTCGCATTGATCAGCACGTGTTTGAGACCGCTTGTGGATGGTACAATCCAGGTCGCTCCAAACGTTGTTGTGGTAGCGTCCACATCCTCAACGTGGGTGAGTGACACAACAGTATCATCCGCACTGATGGATGCATCCTCTGAGAGTATCAGTTCGACCGTTGCGATATTGGATGCACCGTTACCATCCGTTACATCGATTGTGAAGTCGATTGGCTCTCCAGTGAAGCCATAAGGTGTTATGTAGTCTCGGGTAACGCCCAGCGTGATGTTGTAACTTGTGGCGTTTATTACGGGTTCTGCGGTCTCCATCAGGCATATTGCATCGGTACTTACCGAATACGTCTCGTTGGGCGTACCGGCAGCCATGGATGCTGTCAGCGCAACGGCGATTGCCAGTATCAACATTCTTGATTTCATATTGTTTTCCTCCTTTTTATGTTTGTGTGAAAAAGATAATCTTTTTCACGGTCTGTCTATGACACGCAGATATCACGGTATATTTATATTATTGCGTTTTAGTCATCTCTTTTGCTAGTTCCCACCCCCTCTGGCTGATCGCTTTCTGAATATCAGCAGTGCTGCTGATGCAAACCCCATCAAAAGGGGATATACCGTGAGAGGCGCTTTTCCACTCTCATCGTGCGGAGTTCGCACAATTGCCGCATGAGCGGTTGGTTTCAGCGGCTCGGAATCGAGTTGTAGCACAATCGAAAAATTGTGGTTGTTATCATACGCCACACAATCTCCAAGTTTAACCTCGAGATTGGCGGTGTAGTTTCCAGTCCCATACCCTGTAGAGTCCCATGTCGCATTCAACACACCCCGCCCCTGCGGCAGGATCGCGGTGCCGGGGGCAGTTACGGCGTCAACTACTTCACTGTTCTTGAGTATCGTGGCGCTGAACCGCGGCAAAGCCACAACGCCCCCGGTGTTTTCAAACCCCACAGTTATCAGCAACGGTTCATCAATCCCGATATCGCCGACCACAACATCGGTGACACGCCCTTCCGGGCGCTCGCCACGGACGTTGATCGTTACTTTTGTGGCTGCTGCAAATCCGACATCAGCACCGGTTCGCTCATTCGACTCCTGCACACCGCTGAATAATGA
>DAOVGE010000129.1 GCA_030672605.1 Methanosarcinales archaeon | reverse complement strand
GTTTTACCACCTGCAACATGGTGAAAATGATGTGAGAATGAGGTACAATGTTCGGCTATCACTGGATTTTTGAACAGTGCCAGAAGAACTCGACTCTTTGCTCACATTACGGTTTCAGAGGTTTGAACAAGCTCAAGTTGTGGCGGTGTGAAGTATATATGCGGATATCGTACATCCCAATAACTTGTGATATGAACCACAAGATTACACAGATTTCCACAAGATTTCTGTGTTAATCTCGTGGTTTTATGCGGATACTCACACAATATTGAGCAAGTCCCTAAAGACGATCCTGAGAATATTGAATCCGGATAAAAATACCCCTGACGAAGTTTCGGAACACTTCCTTTCAATCTATAGCATCCGCTACGGCACCCAAATCTACCCCCACCCCCCTCGCAATCACTCCTCTGCGAGTATCTTCACCATATCCAGAAGCACGATCAGTTCCCCGTTCTTCAGCTTACCTATACCTCTCGTGTACTTAGCCTCAACATCGAAGTCGCTCACGACGTCCGGCACCGAGTCTATCTTGTCCCTCGGCATCCGCATCACCTCGCGCACCGAGTCAACAGCCATTCCGACCGGAGCGTCATCTGATTCGACTATAATAATCCTCGAGTTCTTACCCGGTTCTTCCGAACTCATGGAACCGAGGCGTTTCTTGAGGTCGGTAACGGTTGTTACCTGACCCCTGAGATTGGTTACGCCGAGTACATAGTCAGGCGAGTTCGGAACAGGCGAGACGTCCCGCATCGCGGTTATCTCCCTCACCTGTTCAACCTCAACCCCGTACAATCCGTCCGAAAGCGTGAATGCTACGAGGATTGCTTCTTCATTGCCCATATTCTTCTGACCCCCTATCATTTACCTTGAATCTGTTCAGCTCATCCGCCAACTCGTTTGCAATATCCGAGAGTCCCTGCGCTTCCGCTGTCAGTTCCTGTATTGCCGAGGTCTGCTCCTGTACAGATGACGAACTCTCCTCCGATGCGGATGCGCTCTCTTCGGATACGCTCGCAACCTCGTCGATTGCGGCAACAACCTTCTCCACAACCTCGCTTATCGCTCTGGTGCCCGAATCAATCTCCGCACCATTGTGCTCACCTCGCCCATCGCCACAACCGTCCTGTCGACGCCGTCCAGTGTCGTGTGCAGGAGTTCTCCGCCTTTTGCTGACTCATCAACAGCCGTTCCGGTTGCTGATATTGCGTTCCCACCAGACTCCTGGATATGCTCAACAGCAACAGCAGACTCGGCTGCTGCTTCCTTCACCTTCTCTGCAAGGTTCTTTACCGCATCGGCAACAACCGCAAAGCCCCGTCCGGCTTCGCCAGCTCTTGCGGCTTCGATTGCCGCGTTCAAGCCCAGCATATTCGTCTGATCAGCGACATCGGTTATGACCTCGCCCATGTCACCGACCTTCTCGATTGCGATGTTCATCTCGACCGTATCAGACGTCTTTGCAACACCCTCCTGGATATGCGCAAGACCCTCGAGCGTCTCATTTGCCGCATCCTGAACCTCGCTGGATATCTGAACAGCGTCATCGGCTTTCTCCCTTGATCTGCTTGCGTTCGCAGATGTCTGCTCGATCTGTGCTGACATGCTCTCGATGTCATGTGCCGCTGTCTGTGCAAGTTCTGAAAGTTTCTGCGAGCCCTCGGCAACCTCCATTGAAGCGGATGCGAGCTGTTCCATTCCGGCGTTCATCTCCTCTGCCGCTCCTGCGAGTCCTTCTGCTGTTCCGAGCACCTTTTTTGAGACGGCTTTAGCATTCACAACAGTATCTGAGAGGACGCCCTGGAGTGCAACTATGGAGTTTATAAGCTCTCTGTAATCGCCTTTCGCATCGATCTCAGCCTTCACTGTGAGATCCCCTTCAGCAGCACTTCCCGCAATCCTTCCTGCTTCTGCGATGATCGCCTGCAGATCCTCACCGAACTGATCAAGCGTCTCCGCAAGCTGTGTAAACTCACCCGCGGTCTCAATCTGTACCCTTGTACCGAGCTTTCCCTGGGAATACGCGTTCACGATCCTTACGTTCTCGCGCATTGGAATGACGACAGCTTCGAGCATCGCGTTCATGTTCACAACAAGGTCATTTAGTTCGCCCTTTGCCTGGACACTGGCTCGTGCATCGAGGTTTCCGTTCTGCGTCTCCTTTGCAACCCTGATCGTTTCAGTAACGATTCCCTGCAAGCCGCTCTTCATTTCCTCAAACGTGCGTGCGAGATCTCCGAGTTCGTCGTTTGATTCGACCTTGATGTCGTAGTCGAAGTCACCGTCCTTGATCTTGTTTGCGCCGATCATAAGGTCGTTTAATGGTTTTGTGATCGTGTTTGCAAAGAAGTATGCAACAAGCGTCCCGAGGATGATCGCAAGTATGCATACAAGGATCGTCACGTTCCTAACCCTTGTTATCGGGTCGGAAAAGTCGTCCTGATAACAACTGGCTCCGATCACCCAGTCAAACTCTGGCACGTACGCGATCCCCGCAATCTTCATTCTCGCCGAGCCTTCGCCCTTGTTCTGCCACGGATAGTGCTGGATATAAGTCTCATCGCCTTTCAATGCTTTTCCGTTGTTGCAGATCTCCTGGATGAAGTAGGTTCCGGACGCATCCTGCGCATTCCAGATGTTCTCGCCATCCCTCCCCCGATCCTTTGAGAGGACATAGTTCCCTTCGGTATCGAGGATGTAGATGTAGCCGGTCTTCCCGATCACAATCCCGGAAAGCCCGTTCATCATCGAGTCCTGAAACACCCCCTGCTGGACGCCGACATAGAGTATGCCTATGACTTTTCCGCTTGAGTCCTTGATTGGCTCGTAAGCGGTCTGGTACCAGGCGTTCACAACCCATGCCTTGCCGTAGTACGTGGTTCCACTACCGAGAACCGCACTCCGTACAGTATCTGATACCGTTGTTCCAACAGCCCTGCTCCCGTCGGTCTTCTGCACGTTTGTAGATATCCTGAGATCACCCTGAAAGATCGTTGCGGTTCCGCCAACCGCTTCTTTCACGGAATCGACGATTGCGTAGTTGCGGTTCAGGAGATATCCTCCAACGACTGTTCCAACTGTCTTCTCATCGACGACGATCGGATATACCGCGGTGAGCGCCATACCATCCTTGTTGTTTGCCATATCCACTTGTGCCGACAATCCCTCGTTTGCGATGTACTCAGAAGCGATTATCTCTGTTGCTGCAAACCCGCCGGACGTTCCCTTGCGTACCAGATCAGGAACGAACGTATCCCCGGTCTTTGTGCTTCTCGCCCGCGCAATCACCTTTCCGCTGGTGTCAGTTACCGTAAGAAAGTCGGGATTCCCCCACTTTGTAAGATCCTTGAGCACGATATGCAGTTCATCAGGATTGTTAAATGAGCTTACCACACCCGGATCCTCTGCCGCTCTTTTTACTCTTGCGTTCGCGAATTTGAGACGTTCCTGGTATTGCGACCGCGCAATCCCGAGATCGCTCTTCAGTTTCTCCATGAGCATCTCATAACTGCTCGCAACCTCTCCTTTGACGATCAATGCCTGCTGCTGGAGCATTACCTCCGATTGTTCATTCATCCCATCCTTTGCAGTGTTGTAACTCACGTATCCGAGTACTATGACCGGAATTGCAACGAGCAGGATGCAGATCGCCATCAGTTTCGTCCGTATTCTGATGTCGTTTAAGTTTCGTATGTTCACTATGTTAACGCCCAATTGTTCGTGTGTCCGTGATATCAGTAGCTATGATGAGCGAGTTGTAGACCTACGCGCCCCCTCTATTCCCACCAATGATAGATTATGGCAGTTGCTGTATATAAATATTTGTGCAGTTATCAGTCAAAATGCGTATGTGAACGCACCCACCTCATCCGGGTGGGATATCACTTATGTTGTATCCGGGAGTGCAGGAACATAACTGGGGTCAGTTCCCATCCTCAACCTTAGGCTGCTCCGGTTCATCCATCATCCCATGCGCCATGAGCACGCGTTTTATCTCATCAAACTCAGGGGCAAATTTCGCTTCGAGTTCGCTACTGATTTTCTCAAACTTCCAGTCCATGTAACTCGTCAGATCCCCCCTCATGTGCCTAATCTCCACTATAGTCTGATCCTCTTTTGAACCAAGCGTTTCGAATCCGGTCTTCATTTCATTCTTCACATCTTCGAATCCGGTCTTCATTTCAGTCCTCATCTCTGAGATCTCCTCTATAGTCTGATCCCCTTTTGAACCGAGCGTTTCGAATCCGGTCTCCATCGCCCCAAATCCGTTCTCCATAACAACGATCAATTTCCTGAGATAATCTGATGCCTTGTCCAGCCGCTCATCAGTCTCGCCATTCCCAACGAGTTTATAAAAATCAGCGTAGTCCCCAGTCATGTCGGAATGTTCAACCTCAACATCTTCGACATTAATCAGCGTATTCTTGATCTTTATTGCGGCAAGAAATCCCTCCAGAACGCCCTCTTCGCCTTCTGCAGTTATCCTGACCCTGCCGTCCGATAAGTTCTGGACCGAGCCGGTCACTTCGAACTCCTTTGCAATCGAGACGACCCTTGCCCGGTACCCAACGTTCTGAATTCGCCCGGATACGGTCGCGGCGATTCTTTTCATAAGATCTAGCTTTGCTTGCGAGCGGTCATAAAGTTTTTGTGCCCGCGTGGTTGCGAATGTGGTTGCACCATATTCAGCCGCACCCACAACCACAACTGCGCCTCCGCACCCGCCATGTTTCGAGATCGCAACGCGAAGAGCACACCCATTGTCGGAAGTCGGCGTAATTCCGGCGATGTCGTTTGCGGTCATTGCCGCAGTCCCCAACTTCAGAACGCAATCCCAAGACAGTGAAGCGCGATTACGAAAATTGCGCCTACTGTGCCGGCAACAGCGCATATCAGAATCACAACCCAGTCGTAATCGATCTCAAGCTCGAGCACAACATTTGCCAGAACCAGCACGACAAGACCGATTATGGTGTTAATCAGCATCTTCTTTACCGTTTTCAGTATCTTGTACAGAATCACTGCCGCAAATATCGCCAGCACAAGAACCAGTAGTTCAGGGATTGCAGTCATTGTTACCAGATTTAACATCGGAGACGAGAGTACTTAACAATTGCGCATCCAAAACGCTCCAACAAACTCGCAGAGAATCCTTTCGAGCTCGGATTTCGGAGAAGCATCTGCTGCCAGCCTGCGTAATCCGCACCTGAGAGAAATACCATCATAGAACGCCCCGTTTGTAGTGCCCTGTCGTATATCCCCCGGTCATCTCTTTGCAGATCCCCCTAGCCTTCCTGCCGCGTGGGAGCTGCCCATCGACCGCGTCACGGTACAGCCGCGTGATCTCCTCGATGCGAGCGCAATCGATTGCGGTTGCATCGATTCGGATGCTTGATACACCGGTTCCGATGATCCCTGGGATGTGACCGAGCATGCAGAGTCCATCCGGATTCATGAGATGCGTCCGGCAATTTACATCCATCCTGAGCGGGAAGACATACTCCTTCTCATCCACCAGCTCAAACTCGCCAGTCTCGCACGGCGCAGTGCGCTCATGCTCATCCATACCCCCATCTATATCATCATCCACGCCCCCACAGCCAAGAATTCCGCCAACCACGCAGTGCTCGGACTCCATGAGTGTAAGCCTCCCGTGCACGACGCACTCGACCGCACCATGCGACGCAATCGCACTGATCTCGGCAAAGTTGAGCTCAGGCGACAGTGTCACCATCTTTGCACCGTGCGCAATCCAGAATTCAAGCGAACTCCGGTTGAAGACGTTGAACGACCTGTCCACGATTGTATCGAGCCCGATCTCTCTTGCAAGTCTGAAGACGCCGTGATTGGAGACGATGACCCCGTCAAAACCAAGTCTCTCTGCGGAGAGGAGAGTCTCCCTCACCTGCGCAATCTGGGCGTCTTTTGTGATCCCGGGTGTGCTCAGATAGATTGCACGCCCCCTCTGTTGCGCATATCGAAGAGAAGCCTTGAGATCAGGCGCCTCTTCGCCGCGGAACCTCTCGCCGCCCAGATAGATCACATCAGCGCCTCCGGAGATTGCATTGCGAACGCCCGCAAGTGTCTTCACATGAACCGCGAGCGATGGTTTTTCGGATGCACCTGCCTCGTGCGCCATTGCCCCGACCCATGCCTCCAGCTCCGCCCCCGACTCTGTGTTTGCGGCAGAGTCATGCGTGGCGTTCAGCGTGTTCGACGTGTTCAGCGTGTTTGGGGGGCGCGTTGCATGGCACGTGTTCCGTGAACCGGGGCGCCTCCGCCCGGCGGTCCGTGCAGTGACGAGCTCTGAGACTGCATCGGTTCTGATCTGGTTCAACTGGCTGACCGGGATGAACACATCGCCCTCGATTCTGACATCGGCGCCAGATGTCTCAAAGACCGTGTTTCCGAGTTTTGTGAGCTGTCGCACGATCTCCCCCTCTGTTGTCGGTCTCTTGACCGCATGCTCGATTACGTATTCCGAGCGCACGCAGGCAGTGTTACCGTCGTCGTCCGCAATCTGCAGTTCAAACGGCGATCCCACAACTGCTCTTGCACTGATTGTGACGGGAATCCTCCGAATCGGGTTTGCAGATGTGAACGTCCTTCTGAGCGAGTCCATGAGCTGCTTGTCCAGTGTCCTGTAGATCGCGGTTTCCGGGGTCGGGCACCCGTCAGCGAACGCGTCATCGAAGATATCTGCGAACGCATCAGGGGGAATGTCAACGACTGTACCGCTCTCAGCGTGATTAACAAGCCTCCAGCCCTCGTACATCCGGGGCACAGTCATGCCAGCCTCAACCACGCCGCCAGCGTCACTTCCGATCTCTAGTCTGATCCCGTCTCCGCTGTTCAGCTCGCAGGAGAGCCTAACACGCAGATGATTCCATTTTTGGTCATAAGTGAGGACTGTTCCTGCGAAAACTCCGCGGTTGTACGGACGTCTGCGGGCAATCAGACTGCTGCGCGGTTTTTCCCCAAAATACGCTGTCGTAAATCCCCTGTTGAACAGTTGCGCAAGGCGCAATGAGTCTTCGTCTGAGACAAAATACCCGGATGGATCTTCCGCATATCTGTCGATTAAGCGGCGGTATATCCCAACAACGCAAGCCACATACTCGGGTCGCTTCAGACGCCCCTCGATCTTGAAGGAGTCGATGCCGGAATCAATCAGTTCCGGCAGAATCCGGCTCGTGTTCAGATCCTTCGGGCTTAAGAGGTGCTCGCCGTCCGTATCTATCCTGCGTCCGCCTATCGCCAGTCCATCCGTTCGCCCGCTCGTTTTCATCTGCAACCGGTACTTCTTCCGGCATGGCTGGGCACAGTATCCCCGATTTCCACTCCGGGCACCGATCATGCTGCTTGTGAGACATTGTCCCGAATACGAGATGCAGAGCGCACCGTGCACGAATACTTCAAGTTCAATCTCTGTTTTCTCCTTTATCGCTATTATCTCGTCTAAACTAAGTTCTCTTGCGAGCACGACTCGTTTGAGCCCGAGATTTTGCATAAACCGCACTCCCTCGCTGTTGTGAACAGTCATCTGGGTGCTTGCGTGAATCGGGAGTTGTGGCGTGAGCGAGAGCGCAACCGAGAGAAGCCCCATGTCCTGCACGATCACGGCATCTGCTCCGGATTCCTCGAGACGACAGAGGAGATCTGCCGCATCACGAGCCTCGCGCTCTTTTACCAGGGTGTTTACGGTGATATATGCTCTTACGCCTCGGAGATGTGCATAATCGATGGCATCTGTGAGTTCATGGATCGTAAAGTTGTTTGCGGACGCTCTTGCGCTCAGAATCTTCGCTCCGAGATAGACTGCGTCCGCGCCGTTCTCGACAGCGGCTATGAGTGATTCGGAATCGCCCACTGGCGCGAGTAGTTCGGGTTTTGCTGGCATTTTTGCTTGCATTTTGTAGGAGTCGTATTGGTTCGTCTGCATCATCAATTCTCTGCAGCACTTTTGAGAGGGATTGCAACATTATACGTGCTCTCTCGCTGTTTTGCACGGGCAACCCGGGCAACTCATGCCGCCAAACGAAGCAGCGTTGCAGAAGAGATGTTTTGAGGGCGACGTGGGAATAAAACCACGGGGGCATAGAGAAATGGTATACTCAACACCGGTATAAACTGCGCTTTTTTTATTGGTGGAATCAAACTGATACAACCCACAAATGGGGACTCATCGCCTTGCTCACACTACGGTTTCAAAGATTTGAAAATTCTGATGGATTCTGTGGTTTCCAATCTTTGCGCCCTTGCGTCATCGCGTCTTTGCGTTCATCTGATATAACGCAAGGTCGCAAAGTTGAGAGAGACGCAAAGTTGAGAGAGATGCGCCCGCGTTTTTTTGCATACGCGAGGGAGCTACCGTTAGCGACCACAGAAAACGTCAGAACCAGGGATTTTCATCATAATGATTTGATCTCGGTTGAGCCACCTTCGCAACGCAAATCGCCAGGAATACGCATCGATTCAAGATTATGCCGAATATCACACCACGTAACATAGCACCCCGGTACAGAAACATTTAAGTTACAGTAGATGCTTTGGATATGATGTGCAGACGCTGATGAAATATCACATTACAGGCGTATCTGCATGACAGATTGTCCATAAATCACACATATACAAGTTAAAACAGACAATATGGAGGCATAATATGTCGAATAACAGCAACAGAATACTAGCCGTACTGGCAATTGCGATCCTTGCACTCGCCATTACCGGAACCGCACCCGCGCTTGCCGATTCCGGGCAGCACGTGGATATCGCAATCGTCACAGGCTACACAAGCTACCAGATTCCGATGGAGAACGTGACAACAGAGATAAACGGAAATGCGAGCCTGAACATCACCGCGTCCTACTATCTCTCGGAATTGGTATTAATGGAGGATATTGATCTCAGCGAGATGGACGTGATCTATATCAATATGATCAGTGCACCGACTGCGCTCAAGATCGAATCCACAATCAACGACGCCATAGCCAACGGAGCTGTGGTACTCGATGACAACACCCTCTTAAACGAGAGCATCCCTGCAACTCACGATCCTGCTACGGTGAGGGCGGTGCCTGATACATACTGGGCAAACGTAGCATACAACGAGACCAATCTCGAGAACCTGATATTCTACCTTGCGTGCGAGTTCTGCAACAGAACAGATCTCATCGTCGGTGACCCGATCGAACTTCCGACAAAGGCGATTTATCACCCGGAAATGCCGGGCTGGTTCTGCGAAGACCTGGGAGAGTATCTCGAGTGGTACGGGAACCGCACCGATTCCGGGCACATCTATGATGCCAAGAGACCGACCGTAGGAATTGCGTTCTATGCCAGTTATTACCCGTTCAAGATCGAGCCTGTCGATACACTGGTCGAGGAGTTTGAATCCTATAATCTCAACGTGATTCCATTCTACTCAACAAGCAGAAAGAGTATGTGCGACTGCTACCTGAAGCCGGATGCGGATCGCGAACCTGTTGTGAACGCTATAGTCTCGTTCACATACTTCAGTCTCAAATTCGACCCGGGCGAGATCGGTGTGCCTGTGATTAACGCAGTCATAAACAACTACATGAACCGGACTGAGTGGGAGGAGAGCAGCCGACCGCTACCGACAACCAAGATGATGAAGATCGATTATCCCGAACTTGTGGGTGCCATCGATCCGATCATCATGGCTGCAACAGAGACTGATCCCGAATCAGGCATACAGCAGACACTATCCATCGATTATCAGGTAAACTGGCTTGTGAACCGCACAATCGCCCAGATAGATCTCGGGGAAACGGAAGACGCTGATAAGAAGGTTGCGATCATCTATTACAACCACGGCGGCGGGAAGGACAACATCGGAGCATCGTATCTGGATGTTGCGCCGAGTCTCTGCAACCTGCT
>DAOVGE010000208.1 GCA_030672605.1 Methanosarcinales archaeon | reverse complement strand
ATATCGCCAGCCCCGCCCGAAGGGCAGTTTTTACTCGATTTTTTGTGAAAAAATCGTTTTTATACTATCAATAGGCACAATCGAATTATTCAGTGAAAACACTCGGATTTTGTGGCAGATAAATTCGTGTAATTCGTGGCATTCGCCATCATTCGTGATCTCTTGGCGCCGATTTTATCACGAATGACGCGAATAAACGAATGGCACGAATCGAGTAAATCGGCGGAAATCACTGGATTTTTAGACAGTGCCCTATCAATCTATTCTGCAATCTTGCAGGACATCGAATCTAATGTCGGGCAGTTCATACCAGCGCGGACACAAACACAAGCGGCAGGTACACCACACCACCTCGCGCCTCCAGACCGCCCCTATATACAACGATTGTACGATATGGACTATATTTAGCTCTGAAAGCAGTTAGCGACTTTGTCCTACGCCGAAAGCTACTCTTTGACTCTATGGCGATCAATTTTCCCTCGCGCTCCATCACAAAGTCCACTTCCGCCTTAGATTTGCTTCTCCAGAATTTAACCTCCACACCGGCATAAGTCAGCTGGGTAAACACAAAATTCTCGTTCAAGCTGCCGATGTCCTGTCGCAGATCATACGCCCTGAAATCGTCAATTACAATGTTTCGAAACCCGTTATCAAAGAAATAAACCTTCGGAACCTTGATAATTTCGGTTTTCTTGTTGGTGAAGTAGGGACTTACTCTTTTGCAGATGTACGTCTTCTCAAGTATGTTCAGATGCACAAGAAGTCCTTTATAGTCAAAACCAGAGACTTCCTCAAGGCTGTTGTAGGATATCATACCTCCGAGAGTTATTGAGAGTGATTTTATCAGTTTGCTCAGCTTAAAGTCTGTTGTGAGGCTGAGTATATCCTTTATCTCCCTTAAGAAGTATGTGCTGTAGACATTTCTCAGAACCGTCTCTTTTTCACCCCGCGTCTCTGAAATCGCAACTCTTGGGTATCCTCCGTAGATGCAGTACTCGTCGTATATCTCGCACAGCAGCTCCTGAAGCGGCGTGCTGATCTCTGGCGGTTCATTGTCCCGGAAGAGATACGCCGCGATCAATTCCTTCTTCTCCAGATATGTGGCGAAGAGCGCGGTGTTCTTATATCTCAGAAACTCCTCAAATGAGAGTGGGTAGAGATTGAAGACGAAAATCCGACCTACGAGGTATTTTATGCCGTGTATCGTGAGTCCCGGCGCAGAAGATCCTGAAATCAGTATCTTCGTCCCGGGATAGTGGTCATAGATGTATTTCAGTTTCTTTCCACCTTCTTTTGCATACTGAAACTCATCAATTCCCAAATAGCGGTTATTTTTCACATAGAGCTCTGCGAATGTCTTTTCGTCTTCAACAAAGAGTTCCAGCAGCTTCCTGTCTTCAAAACTTATGAATAGTGCGTTCTCAAGCGTTCCAAATATCTGTTGCATGAGGGTCGTTTTGCCGGATTGTCTTGGTCCGAGAATGGCTATCATCTCGGGCATGTCAAGGTGTTCCCGTACGGTCTGTTCCAGATCTCTTTTTATGTAATCCATAATGAGAACCCTGCTAAAAGTTACTTAGCGATGATTATAGCAGGGGTGGCATATAAAGATTTCCCGGATATCGCAAGTAGGAGTCGATTGGAATACTTATGGATATTCACCCCCGCACATCTTCCGTAAACATTCCGGTTATCCCATTTCATGCAGCTTCTGCTCTCGCCCGCCCGACGTACTCAACAATCTCATAAGCACACGAATCCGCGTCCATAAGATCGCTTCGCACCACAATCTCGGGATTGAGCGGAGCCTCGTACACAACATCCACGCCCGGAACGGTTCCGCCCTGCCCTGAGCGTGCATAGATTTTGGTTGGCGCATAACCCGCATCTCTGGACTGCTCCCTCTGCACGCAGACATCGAGCGGGCACTCAATATATACTTCGATGAACCGCGGAATCAGTTCTCGTGCAAGGTCACGATACCTGCGCCTGTTTGCAGTCGCATCGATTATCACGGTTATTCCGGAGTCCACAAGCAGGTGTGCCATGTATGCAAGCGAGGCATAGACGATGTTTCGCTCTTCTTCGGTGTACTGCGGAGTTGGTGTTATCACCTTCCGCACCCTGTCAAGCTGGAGATGCGTAACATCCGCTCCAAGCAATTCAGCAACCTTCGTTGCGATCGTGGTCTTCCCGCAGCCCGGAACGCCTGTTATCCAGATCGCATACGCATCATTTACCTGTACGTTACCGCCCATTTTAGAAACTCCCCTGTTGGAAACTCGTGAATCGTGGTTGCGATGATTATCCCGTCCCCGTTTTCCTTTGAAACGAGAATTGGCATCCCATCCCCCTTCAGTATCACATCGCAGTCAGCCTCTGTGAAGTACCCGTCGCACTCGGCGCAATCCCCTGCAAAGATGGATCTGCACGCATGCTCCTCTGCAACCTCGATATCGACGGCGCCGTACTGCGTCTTGTATTTCAGCGTGAACGGAAGCCATTGGTATGTGTACTCAGGAACCAGTGCGCCATACACAACAAGCACGCCGCCATTTCTTACGAATCTGTCGAAAAAACTCCTGTTTGCCGCAATCCCGCGCAGTACTCCTGTATACTCTGTGTTCGCAAATCCTGTCGGGATGATCATGACTCTGGATTCAGGGAGTGGTATGAATGGGTTGGCGATGGCGCTCGCGGGCACACGCTGGTACGAGAGCCCGTGCTCAACAAAGAGCTTCTCGAAGAGCAGATCACAATCCCATATCAGTGTGATGTCAGGCATCGCATGCCCCTCCGTTCTCTTGATTCATGATCGCCGCCATAACCCAACGTATCCTGCACGGATATATAAATTCATCGTAGCTACCAGCGAACCCGATTCACTCCAGAGCAGTGAATGATACGACACCATGCCACCGGTCCACCGGTCACTGCAGCGATTCCAGCGCGGACGCAACCATCTGCCTGTACTGCTCGAGATCCAGCGAATAATGTTCCGTAATCATCTCAAGATGCGGTGAGCTTCCGTTTTCCAGTTCCTTGATCCGGTCGAGCGTCTGTCTTGCAGTCTCCAGTATCCATCGATTTCGGGTCTCCGCATCCACAACCGAGATCGTCTCGGGGCGGATCGATGTCATCACACGCTCGTCCTCGGTCGTGTATACGCCAATCTTGCCGACCACTGCCAGAAATTCGGGAACGGACGCATCTGCGAGCCCGCGGGTGGCATCAGGCTGGTACTGCCCGGCATACACAAAGAACGTGCCAGTCGGGTCAGATATGCGTGCCCGCCAGTACTCGGCATCGGTGCCGATGTCTTCCTTTTCTGTCAGTGTACCGACTACAAAGACGCGGTTAATCTTCGCGCCCGTCGGAGATAGCACATACTGTGGCGCATAGACATCCTCGAGATCACGTTCCAGTGCTACCGCGGTATCCCGCAGTTCCTGTGCAAAGATCCGGTATGCCACTTCCCTTGCGAAACTAGCCATTTAGGTCACCTCCTGGAGTATAGCGTCAATCGCAGAAGCAGGGATCGCCTCTAGCAACTGGACACTCTCAACGAGCAGATATCGGTCAAGGACGCTCCCGGTCATAGTGTAGTATCTGCCAAGCAGTCGTTTCTTCATCTCATCCAGAACCACGCTATGGTCCAGCGCGTCCACAGCCATCTCCTTTGCCTCGTCGAGCGCAATCCCGCTCACATTCTCGGTTATCTCACGGTTGAAGAGCGCCTCCTGTACCTCATGCCCGTTATCCATCACGGCTTTGATGCGGAGATCGTGGGTGCCCTCTACATTCCCATGTTCCATGCATGTCCCTTTCATGAGCGCACGGTTGCAGATCGGGCATCGCCTGATCAGTCCAGAGCCATCCTGGATATGAACCATGGCGCCTGCGAACTCTGCGGTGGCGTAGCCTACCTCAATATCCTCGTCCAGCCCTTCAATCGATGAGCTTCTGTTGAATTTCACGCTGAACCGTCCCTCATACTCATCAGTCACCAGATTCTCAAAGGAATAGCTCTTCCCCTCCTCAAGAGGGGGTAACTCGGATTTTGCCCACTTCACGAACTTGATTGTTCCAGTCTCGTCTCCAACGACTCCGACCTGATCAATCGACTCGTGTTCGCTGTCCCACAACTGCGTAACCTTCGCACGCAGATTGACCCACTTGCCGCTCTCGTTTATGTTGTCTATCTCAATTAGCTGTGCTTCCATGTCCGGAGTAACGATCTCCTCGTCGAGCTCCGTAATCGATGAGCTTTTGTTGAATTTCACGCTGAACCGCTCTTCAAACTCATCGGTCACCAGATTCTCAAAAGAATAGCTCTTGCCCTCCGCAAGAGGCGGTAACTCGGATCTTGCCCATTTCACGAACTTGATCGTCCCTGTTTCATCTCCAATGATCCCGACCTGATCAATCGACTCGTGTTCGTTGTCCCACAACTGCGTAACCTTTGCACGCAGATTGATCCACTTGCCGCTCTCGTTTATGTTGTCTATCTCAATTAGCTGTGCTTCCATGTCCGGAGTAACGATCTCCTCGTCAAGCTCTGAAATGCGGGTGGTCCGGTTCATCTTTACGCTGAAACGCCCCTGCCATTCGTCTGTTGTCATATTCTCAAAGGAATAGCTCTTGCCCTCAACGAGCGCCGGCAGATTGGATTTCGTCCATTTCACGAACTTGATCGTCCCTGTTTCGTCGCCGATTAGCCCGACCTGACTAATCGCCGGGGATGTACTGTCCCACAACTGCGTGACCTTTGCACGCAGATTGACCCACTGCTCAGCCTGGTTGATACCAGATATTTGTATGGGCGCTGCGCCATCTGGCGCGCCATAATAATCCTCTCGTTTAAGGTTGTGTTCTCGCAGGAAGTAGCTCACAACGCTTCGCTCTGCCTCTGCCTCCGGAACCTTGAACCGTTCGACCAGATCACGGATGCGCCGTTCAATCTCCTGAAGTTCGATCTCGGCATTCAGTTCGAGGAACCGTTTTTGTATCTGTTCGGATGTTTCCTGAATCATGGTCTTCCTCTGGTTACCTTAGTTATGCTTTCTCCTGAACATGCGGATAGATGATTGATAAATGTGCTCAATGTGCGGGGTGAAAGTGAAAGATGCCTGATCCATCCGGATACATCACCCCGTCCTCTGTTATGATCGCAGTAACGTTCGCAACCGGCGTGGCATCGAACGCAGGATTGTAGACCGTTGCATCGGCTGGGGCAAGCATAATGCCCCCGATTCGCCGCAATTCGTCATAATCTCGCTCCTCAATTGTAATGTCCTGCTCCAGCCGGGCGTAATCAAATGTGGAGCGCGGTGCTGCAACATAAAACGGTATATTATGCTCTTTTGCGAGAACTGAGTGCGTGTACGTCCCGATCTTGTTGAATACCGCATCACGCGTGCTCCGATCCGCCCCCACGATCACCTTATCGATCTTTCCTGCCCGCATAATCGAGCCTGCCGCGGAGTCCGGGATCAGGGTGACCGGGATTCCGTCCTGCATCAGTTCCCAGACCGTGAGCCTGCCCCCTTGATTGAGCGGGCGGGTCTCGCATGAGATGACAGATATTTCCTTTCCTTCCGCAACCGCCGCCCTGAT
>DAOVGE010000185.1 GCA_030672605.1 Methanosarcinales archaeon | reverse complement strand
GCGGATCCACAAAGAGAATGTTCTCTTTAACAAGATATCTCTTGGAGACCTCATCCATCGCATTCGCACCAATTTCATCAGGGATTACGAACATCTTTAATGCGGAGACCAATTTTTCGTGATGTACATCGCAGCGTTTGTCGCATATCGTAATCTCATCTCCCAGTTCCTTAACGAGCTTCAATCGAGTCGTAATCTCGCCTGTTCTGAGCTTAAGCATACTACCTACCACATCTTCGATCTTCTTCTCGCTTCTCTTTTCATTGATCAACCTGACAAGAGATACTGGTTTTCCACCAACGTACTGCCATGCAATCTCCTTCTCATGTACATCAAACCCGTACTGATCCAGAAACGCCATCGTTGTTTCATAATCGAAATCATCTGCCAACAGATACTTGCATCGTTCAGAGAGCATCGCCTCGCTGCAAACTTGCTCGATAAAGAGCGAATCCGAGGTTACCACGAAGACGTGCGCCAGATGCAGCTCTTTGGTGAGGCGCACAAAGAAATTAAATAATTTGTAAATCAGATGTCCGTTGATCTTCATATCCCCAATCACCTGCAGTTCGTCGATGATTAACACCGGTACACGTTTTTCTGAGATCTCAGTAAAGAAACGTTCGATGTATCTAAACATGTCTTTGCTTTTATCTTTCTTCTCAAATATCTGTTGGAACAGGTTCAGCGGTATCGGGATCCCGCTGACGATCTTCAGATCCTTGAGTACTGATGTCGCATATTCGCTGATGTTATCGATCGCACCACCCTCATCGATCTCGAATAACACATTGAGGAAATCTTCGTAACCTGTGATGAACCGCCCACGCAGGTTGATGTAGAACGGGGCATACTCCTCTGGCAGCTGGCTGATCAGGTTGTTGATCAGTGCGGTCTTCCCACTGTTTATCGGTCCGTAGACAAACGTGATCAGGGATGGTTCGGAATCAAGAATGTCCATGATCTCTTTTGCCTCCCGCTCTCTATCATGAAATTCGATTCTTTTCATGCGCTCTCATCTGTTCCTTCTGGTAATAATTCTACCGCGCCACCCAGCCAGCCGTGCAGGATCATAAGAGCGCCCCTGGAGGCGATGCGGATATCAACGAGCCCCTCACCTGTGCGCAAAATAGGCGACCGCCCTCTTACAATCAAAATCGACGCTATCGATGCGGACAAACCCGAACCGCTCGAATTGAACGATATTCCCCTCTTCCGAGAGGATGCCCATCTCGCCTACGCCCTCATAAGTTTGGTCTGGCGCATGCACCACGACATAGATCTCTTCACCTGCGACCCAGTGGATGATCGGATACCGCGGCTTCTCCTCGGTTGCGCACCACTCGCCACGATCGCCGCCGATATGCTTTGCAACGAGCGGATTTGTCTCCACAATCTCGATATCATACATGTTCTTGAGCCGCAACCTGTCGCCTGCCCCGACACCCTCGAGATCCGCGCTGCAGACTGCGACCGTGTCCCCGACAGGAATCTCCCGCACATCACTCCGGTCCGGGTGACAGAGCGGCGTTGCCATCATCTCGACTGCATCCTGAATCGTAATCGTCACCGGCTCCCAGACAAAGAAGTAACGGTTCGCTGTGGGGTCGATGATCTTGCGATTGATCGCGTAGAGATTGTCAAGACTGAGGCTGATATCAGTCTCGCTGATTCCGAGATCGATCATGAACTTCCTGATCGCATCAGCAGTGATGCCGCGCTTTCTGAGCGCCCGGAGCGTCGGAACTTGCGGGTCGTCCCACCCGGTGTACTCCCCGCAACGGATCGCATCAGAGATTGCACTCGTGCTGAACCGCCCGAACTCGTGGAGCGCAATCCTGCCCCAGTGCATGGTCAATGGGTACTGCCAGCCCAGATAATCGTAGACGTAGCGCTGCCTGCGCTCACTGTCCATCAGGTCCTTGCCGCGTATGATGTGGGTGACTTTGAGGACGTGGTCCTGGACCGCAGACTCGAAGTCGAGGAGGGGCCAGACCCTGAACCGATCCGCAATCTCGGGGCGTGAGTGCGGGGTCTCAACGATCCGGAACGCTGCCCAGTCGCGCAGCGCAGGGTCTTTGTGCTTGATATCGGTCTTGATGCGCAGCACAGCCTCGCCCTCTCCGTAGCCGCCGCTGAGCATGCGCTCCCAGCATTCGAGGTTGGAATCAACATCAGTGTTCCGATGTGGGCATGGTTCCTTTGCGTCCTTGTATCTCTTGAATTCGCCCCTATCGCAGAGGCAGACGTACGCTGCGCCCATCAGGATGAGTTTTTTTGCGTATTCGTAGTACTCATTGAGATAATCGCTCGCATAGACCACCCTATCCGGAACCGCATCAAGATACTCGCAGTCATCAAGATACCACGCGTAAGCCTCCGCGAGCGGCGCCTTCGTCCTCGGGTCTGTATCATCGAAGCGGAGTATGAATTCGCCATTGTGCCGCTTTGCGTACTCTGAATTCACAATGATGCCACGCACGCTTCCGATGGTGGCTGGACCGTTCGGATTAGGGGCAAAACGGAGCACAACGTGACAACCGTCTTCAACATCGAGATCAGGGAGTCCTGTGATAGGCTGCTTGCGTTCGTGGATCTCCTCGATGAGCTCGGGCGCAATTTCCTCAAGTCTCCGCTCCCAGGACTCAGGGTCACCTTCTAATCCGGATAAAACCTCGCCAACAAGAGCTGCCACATCTTTTGCATCCTTGCGCAGCTCTCTGTTCTCTCCAAGAACTTTGCCAAGTACCGCACCAGCCTGGGGCGTTTTTTTGTACTTTACGGCATTCTGGAGCGCATATCTCTCTATCAATTCCTTTGTTTTGTCGATCTCCATCGAATAGCCCGACTCGGATTCGAACCGAGGTACTGGGATCCAGAGTCCCAGATGATTGACCGCTACATCATCGGGCTGCGATTCAGATTTAATATGATGGGGTAGTGATATAAAATCTTTGGTGCGGCGGGGTGGGCGGCTGCCAACCTCCTGACGCTGACGCTTGTGTTGCAGCCCCACGGCATCTCACTTCTATCGCGCCTCTATCCAGCATCTGCATCCCATAGATTAATCCGATCGTCCGCAGCTCAACGGGTTGCCCTTCGCATCGTAGACATGGTTCGGCAGCAGCGTGGCTCAGCAGCAACGCAACGTCTGACACGTCTACCTCGCCCGCGAGTTCAGCGGACTCGTACTCACATCCGCACACCCGCGCCCATACCGATTCTGGCGATGCGCCACCGCAAGAAGCGGTGCGCCAGCATCAGCATCAGCGTCGATGTCACAGAAGGTGTCAACACCCATCTGATCGAAACTTAGTCGTCACCGAAAAATAACATATTGAAATTTCCTATTTCTGATGCTTTCGGTGGTCGCTAACGGTAGCTCCCTCGCGTATGTGAAAAACGCGGGCGTATCTCTCTCAACTTTGCGTCTTTGCACCTTTGCGACCTTGC